>CAJXUM010000171.1 GCA_913060855.1 uncultured Lewinella sp.
TATCCTCTTCGTCGGCAGCGTCAGATGTGTATAAGAGACAGATCCGTTCCTTCATCTCGCGCGCGGCCTTATTGGTAAAAGTCAACGCCAATATTTCCCAAGGAGCTGTTCCCTTTTCGATGATATGGGCAATCCGAAAAGTAAGCACTCTTGTTTTACCAGATCCAGGGCCAGCTACGACAAGTACCGGTCCATCTGTGTTGACAACTGCTTGCCGTTGTACATCATTAAGTCCATCCAGGTAGGTCCCCGCGCCTGATACCATCCATTTTATATTTACGATGAAGAAAAAAACTCCAGCTATTATCTAGACTGCAATTTTACAAACTTTTTGCTCAGTAAAGTCAGAATTACGCGCTTAATTCTGTCGCTAAATCCAAAACTAAACTACTAGAATAGTCTTCAAAGTATAACTTTTTTGGTTAAAATAAAAAGATGTGAACTTTTTTTGATGAAATTTTTGCTGTACGCTGAATGGACCGTGCGACTGAGCTACTCCATGAGAATTTAAACCTATCCTACTTTCGCGTTTCGCTGGGGGTAATTCCCATTTCCTTATGATAAATGCGGCTGAAATAGTTGGGATCGGCAAAGCCCACCGCATAAGCGATTTCTGAAATATTCATCTCAGAATTTTCTAATAATCCTTTGGCTTTTTGCAATCGGATATAGCGAATAAATTGGACCGGCGTTTGATTGGTCAGCGCCTTTAATTTACGGTAAAGGTGGGCATGACTCAGCTTTACTGCTCGACAAAGATCATTAATGGATAGGTCGGTGTCGTCCATTTTCTCTTCTATCACTTGGTGTAATAGTTGTAAGAATTCATCTTCCTTGGATAAAGTAGCAGAAGGTTGAGTGCCATTTAAGTAACGGCTTTGTAGCTTTTTCCGCAATTCGACTAGCTTTTCTAGTCGTATCAGCAATTCTTCTTTGTGAAAGGGCTTAGTGAGGAAGGCATCCGCACCATATTGTAGTCCTCTTAGTTGTTCTTCCTTGGCCGTTTTAGCGGTGAGTAGGATGATCGGAATATGGCTTGTTCGATGATCTGTTTTTAGAAATTTACAAACTTCAAAGCCATTCTTGATCGGCATCATTATATCACTGATAATAATGTCTGGTATGAGCTCTAATGCCTGGTCAATACCAGCCTGGCCATTGCGAACACTCTTGATATCATAATTCTTTTCAAGTATGGTTTCAATGTATTCAATAACATCTGCATTATCTTCAATAATGAGCAGAAGCGGGCGGTCATTTTGGTAATCAGCCGTCGTGGTCTCAGCAGGGGCCAGCGGAGTGATGTCCAGGATGGGTTCAATTTTCCATTCTCCCTCTTTCGGGTCACTTGCGGTGTGGATTGGAAGCATCACCGTAAATAAGCTACCATGTCCTTCCTGGCTACTTACCGCAATGGTGCCTTGCATATACTCAACTAATTCTTTGGTCCATGCTAAGCCGATTCCTGTTCCTCCCTGATTTGGATCATTCGTGTTTTCTACCTGATAGAATCGATCGAAAATATAAGGCAAATGCTCTGATGGAATACCCGAACCGCTATCTTGTATCTTGAGTTGGAGCATAGCATGCGCTTGTTCCTCTACGACCTTAGCGTGAAAAATAATCTTCCCATTCTCCGGGGTGAATTTAATGGCATTGGACAACAAGTTATAGACAATCTGTTGGATTTTTTCCTCATCAAAATCCATGACAAGTTGTGGGACTTCTGGGTAAAAGGAGAGCCGGATGTGCTTGGCTTCTGCTGCGGAGAGAAAAGATTCAGTTAGGTATTGCAGATAGGTGATAATATCCGCTTGGATCAAATCGAGGCTTAATTTGCCCGATTCCAGTTTTGACAAATCGAGGATTTGATTGATGAGTCGAAGCAAGTTGTTACTATTTCTATGAATCAATCGCTTGATCTTGGAATCTTCAATCTCCTCTGCCATCCCCATAATGACGGTCAATGGCGTTCGAAATTCATGGGTAATATTTGTGTAGAGTTTGTTTTTTAACTCATCGAGTTCTCGCAATCGATCTGCCTCTGCTTGTTCTTGTTGCTGGACAAACTTACTTTTCTCCAATTCATAATGAGCCTTTAGTCGGGCACGTTCATTGACCCGTTGGCGGTAGGCCAAAGCCAAGGTAAATGCCAGGATTTCGACGATGGTTCCGATTTCAATGAAGGCTACCGAAAATTCAGGATTTCGTAAGCGTTCAACCACAAAGAAGATAATTCCTGCACTCATCGCTGTGATACCCACGAATATAAAATAGACTTTCTTATCCCTGGCTTTGTAAAGTGGCCAGAGAAATAACAAATTTAGAATCGTAAATACGATACCATAACTTAAAGTAACCCGGTCGGGTACAATGGAGCTGAAGTTTGAATTTACAATCAAAAAAGCATCCAGCAAACATAAAGGAAGCGCCAACCAAGAAGCGATGTTAAATATCCTATCCCATTTGGGCAGCATTTGCTTTAAATCCAAAAAAGAACGCAAAAAAGACATATAGCTCACAATAGCTACATAGACAATCAGCTTGACGAAAAAGATGTATTGTGGATTATCCGGAAAAAGCCAAGGGATCAACCAATCTGCGATACCCCCTTCTACATAAGAGGTATAAGTACTGACTCCGATGAGATACAAAGAATAAAAAATATAGACCCTGCCCCAAGTCTGAAAAAAGAAGGCTAGGCTAAGGATAATCATCATCCAAAGGAAGCCGACGAAAAAAGCATTGCCGGCACGTTCCTTTTGTAAGGTTCTCATATAAGTTTCGAGTGGCATCAATCTAGCAGAAAGCAAGGGTGGGGTAGCCTGACGGTCACTCTCAATAAGAATAAATAGAGTCGTGCTTTGGCCTTCTTGTAAAGGGAATTTTATAATGTTTTCTCGCAAGGCAGCTGTGAAAATACGATCAGGAATGGCTGTGAACAGACCGCTCTTGCGCACCTTCAACTGATTATCAATATCTTTGAAATGAAGCGCTATATTACTTAGCAGTGGAGAGAAATGGATCACCCATTCTATATAACCATCACCATAGGAATACTGGTTGTCAATGTCAATCTTTAACCAATAATCTTTATAGGGTTCTAGTTGTATATCGGCTGAAAAGGGGTTGAACTGGCCCGACGAAGCAGCTTGTCGCACTTCGTTAATGCCGAGATTCTCTGCCTGCAATATTTCGAAATAGGCAGGTAGATCATAGGTTTTTTCGGCAGGTGTCAGTATTAAAGGCTCACCTAACAATAGGATAGGCAAACCTAATAATAGGATTACAGTTGTCTTGGTGTATTTGAGCATTACCGGGCTAATTACCTACAAATGTAATCAAAAAGGGGGGGAATAAGATGCGTTTACCCAATTCATGGGGTATGTCTAGGTTACTGCTAGCGGCTTTAAGAATAAGCTAAATACGGCCTATTACCAGCGATTAAGCTTCTAACTCTTCCCAGAATTCTACTGCTCTTCGGGTATGTGGGATACAAATAGATCCACCAACAAGATTAGCGATAGCGAATACTTCAAAAGCTTCTTCTTTAGTCACGCCTAATTCGTAGCAAGTCCCTAGGTGGTAGCGGATGCAATCGTCACAACGGAGCACCATAGAAGCTATTAAACCTAGTAATTCCTTTGTTTTTTTATCTAGTGCGCCATCCTGATAGGCGTTAGTATCTAAATTGAAAAACCTTTTGAGCACCTTATTATCTGCAGCCAGAATTTTATCATTCATTTTGCTGCGGTAGTCATTAAATTCTTGTACCGTGGACATATGCTTTGTTTTTATAGAATCTGCGCAGTTGAGACTTCAGAAGTTTCCCTAGATAGGTCTAAAGAAAACTTCTGAAGTCTAAACACTAGCCTTTTTTAAGGTTTCACCTCTTTACCAATAGAAATCAAGTTGGCAAAAATTCGGTAAGCACCTGGCACACCTGCTGGTAATTCTCTAAACCAGGAGTAACCAGTATAGATATAGTTTCCTTCCCCATATGGTGCGACAAGGAGACCTCCATCTCTGGCGGGTTCTCCAGGGTCGTTGGAAGAAAGGATGGCTGTGAATTTTTCATCCCATTCATTCGGGAAATACAGGCCTCGTTCTTGTACCCAACCATCGAAGTCTTTGGTGGTAATTTTATTGGGGAAGTTAAGTACAGGATGCTCTGGTTGAAGCAGACGTACCTCCGCTTCTTCTACCGTTACCCGATCTCTTGAAAGCTTTAACGGGTAAGGGGCAATTTGGTCATTGGGTACCTTCAAGCGACGACTGGTGTTGTACTGAACGATCATGTTACCCCCCGCCTTCACATAATCCAGTAAGTTGGATTGGTAGAACTTCAAGCGATCCACGGTATTGTAAGCTCTGATACCCAGGATGATAGCATCAAATTTCTGCAGATTTGCAGCTTGGAAATCACCGTCCTTCAAGATGGTAACGTCGTAACCGATTTGGGCCAAGTTGGTCGGTATCTCATCCCCCGCTCCCATCACGTAACCAACGCGCTTCCCAGCAATGGCCAGGTCAATCTTCACCACCTTCGCTTCCGATTTTCGGAAAACGGTTTGCACCGGAATGTGCTCATATTCGATAAAGATAGCCTCCTGGTTATAGATCTTCCCGTCCATCTCTATTTTGGGTGAGATCGTCGCCTCACTTTGGCCTTTAGGAGGGAATAATTTGAAGCTAAATAATTGTTCTTCCCCTTTTTGGGCCAATTCAAAATCAATACTTTCTGGTTCCACGCGCCAGCCTGTCTGGTGAGCTATACTTAGTTTACCTGCTAGGCTGTCCTTTCCCGCTTTGACTAAAAGAGAGACGGTTTTGGGCGCTTCTGTATTGCCAAAAATAAGCACCTTATCCGCGAAGTTGGCGTAAACAGGAGGGGTGATTTCGAAGGGGCGAAAAACTTCTCCCATTACAGGATCTGTTCGCTTGAAGAGAATCGGGCGGCTTACTTTTAAGGGTACGCCGTTAACATCCAATTCATAGACCACTTTCAAATCACGTGGCGTTTCCGGAAGTCCTCGCAACAATTGATTTTTCACCGTATACATGCCCAGACTAGCTTCTTCATTGAGCCAATATGGATTCGTAAAGGGAATATCATCAGGTAAACTCAATCCTTGACGAAAGCTGAAGCCTTTGTTATTGGCCAATCCGATATTGAGTACGGTATCTTTCTTGAGTGGCAAAAACTGAATCGATTTGAGTTTTACTTTAGCCGCAGAACGATTGATAATCTCTAACCTTACTTCTATATCTTCTCCTGGCGTCGCAGAATAAGCATTGGCACTAGCCTCAGCGTACATGCCCAAGCAGGCTTCGATGACTTTTTCTATTTCGGCTTTTTTTACGCTTTTCCAATGCCCTGCGGGTAATGCTTTAATTAGCTTATAAGCCTTGGCGAGTGCGGGAATGCTCTTAGCGGGTTTATTGTAGTCGAAGTCGCTTTCTACTTGCGCCAATAATTCGCCAATCGCTGCCCCTCCTTTCACTCGTGTCCAGGTTGTATTAATACCCTCAAACAGGTCTTTTTCAGGTTTATCTCCCCGAACGACTTCCAGGTATTCCATTTCCGATCCTCTCGAACCAGAAGAACCAAAACCTTGACACCTGTGCATGCTTCGACTTTCAGCTGCGATTTCGGTATTGGATTTACCTAGAATAGGGTAGTATACACCCACATCTACGCTGAACATATTACTCTTATCGGCTTCTGCAAATTTTTCTCGACTGCCATACATGAACCAGGAGGTGTTGAAAAACATTCGCTTGGGTTGCCAAGTGTCTACATATTGTAATTGCTCTGGGTAAACCTTGGGATCTGCCGTCATTTCGAAGGCTTCATAAGACAACATGGCCGATGTAGTATGATGCCCATGTGTTCTACCCGGTGTACGATGATCGAAGCGGTTGACAATGATATCGGGTTGCCATTTTCGAATAGCCCAAATAACGTCTGCCATTACTTTCTCTTTGTCCCATATGTTGAGGGTCTCATCGGGATGCTTCGAGTAGCCAAAGTCATTGGCGCGAGAGAAAAATTGGGTACCTCCATCGATGCGTCGCGCAGCCAATAGTTCCTGGGTACGAATGAGGCCTAGCAATTCGCGAATTTCAGGCCCAATTAAGTTTTGTCCACCATCACCACGGGTCAAGGATAGGTAAGCGGTAGTCGCTTTCACCTCATTTGATAGGTAGGCGATCAGGCGTGTATTTTCATCATCCGGGTGAGCTGCTAAATAGAGCGCAGAACCTAGGAAGTTGAGTTTCTTTATAGCCTCGTGAATATCTGCAGATTTCCATTTCTTCGGCGCCTGTGCGTAGCTAGTAGCCGAGGAAAGAATCAGGATACAAAATAATAAGCTGGAAATAAATCGCATATCGTAAAGTTGTTATTATACTGTTTTAGAACCAAGTTTATTGACCGTAATCTAGTAGAACATACTACTGGACAAAGGGAGAAGTCAGAGGCCAGACGACAGAGGAGAGATCGGCTGGATACTAGGCAGAAGCCCCAACTCAGCAGTCTCTCTTCTGTCTTCTGTCTTCTAAATGTCTAGTAGTATGCTAGTAGAACAAAGATATACGGTTCTCTTAAAGTCTAGGCATTCCACGGTAATTATTCAATTTCAATACAGGTATATAACACAGCATAAATCCTTTAGGTTTATTTGGTGTTTATTGAAGTGATACTTATTTCTGAAGCCTTTGTGTAAAAAATACACTTATTTAATAAAATCTAGGTATATTCTCGGAGAATATGAAAATTATGGGGTATTTTGCTCCCAATTTATTTTCCTATTTGACCCTTTTGTCGCTGCGATTGTAGATAGAGGAATTGTCATGAAAATAAGCCAATTTTTAGGTATGGATGAGGCGGGAACTTTATGGTCGGCGATTTGTTTCAGGGTGGTGTGAGCTAAAATGAAAGCGGTAAAGCAATCCTTTCTGCAGCTTCCACTCCAAACTAGCTCTTAGAGCGCTAAGTTGTAATCACAATGAGTAAAATACAAAAGTACGTTTGTATTCACGGACACTATTATCAGCCGCCAAGGGAAAATGCTTGGTTGGAAGTTGTGGAATTGCAGGACTCTGCAGCCCCATTTCACGATTGGAATGAGCGGATTAACTTCGAGTGCTATGCGCCCAATACGGCTGCGAGGATCTTGGATCATGAAAATGATATCGTAAAGATTGTTAGTAATTATAGTAGGATGAGTTTCAATTTCGGGCCAACTCTATTGTCCTGGATGGAAAAAGCTGATCCTCAAACCTATGCCTCCATTCTCAAAGCCGATAAGAAAAGTATGAAGCTTTTTGGCGGACATGGCTCGGCTTTGGCGCAGGCTCATGGCCACTTGATACTTCCTCTGGCCAACGAGAAAGACAAAGAGACCCAGGTTATATGGGGCATCAAGGATTTTGAACATCGCTTTGGTCGGAAACCAGAAGGAATGTGGCTGGCTGAAACGGCGACCGACACGGCGACCTTGGAGGTCTTGGCTGAGCAAGGACTAAAATTTACAGTACTGGCACCCAGACAGGCCAAATCCTTCCGAAAGGCTGGCGATAAAAATTGGACCGAATTGAGCCATGCGGGGGTTGATACCCGCAGACCGTACTTATGCAAATTACCCTCAGGACGAAGTATCGCTTTGTTCTTTTATCATGGCGGAGTAGCACAAGGCGTCGCTTTTGAAGGCTTACTCAATAATGGAAAGCATTTTGCTAATCGCTTATTAGATGCTTTTGACCATGATGATTCCAACCAGATCGTACATATCGCTACGGATGGCGAAAGTTATGGCCACCATCATAAGAAGGGAGAAATGGCTTTGGCGGATTGCCTAGATACGATTCATAACAGGGAAAATTATGCACTGGTCAATTACGGCCAATACTTAGAACTTTTCCCTCCTACTTACGAGGTAGAGATTCATGAAAATAGTTCGTGGAGTTGTGTACACGGAGTAGAGCGCTGGCGCTCCAATTGTGGATGTAATACTGGTGGGCGCCCAGATTGGACGCAAAACTGGCGTGGACCTTTGCGCGATACCCTCGATTGGTTGCGAGATAGCATTTTACCGGCTTTCGAAAAAGAGGCCGCTGCTTTATTCAAAGATACTTGGGCGGCGAGAAATGATTATATCGAGATATTGTTGGATCGAACGCCAGAACGAGTAGCTGATTTCTTAGAGAAGCACACCCCAAATGGGATTGAATCAGAAGAAGATAAGTCCCAATTGTTTCGACTGATGGAAATGCAGCGAAATGCCATGTTGATGTATACCAGTTGTGGTTGGTTTTTTGATGAGGTATCAGGTATCGAAACCAACCAAATATTGCAGTATGCCAACCGTGCCATCTATTATGCGAAGCAGACCACGAATTTGGACTTGCATGATGAATTTTTAGAAAGATTGACGGCCATTCCTAGTAATGTACATGAAAATGGAGCGGTAAGCTATAGAGAAAGTGTCATGCCTGCTCGGGTAGACTTGGCACGAGTAGGTATGCATTTTGCAGCTTCCTATTTATTTGAGAGCTATCCCGATGAATTCGACCTATTCAATTATACGGCAGATAGTGAAGTCTTGGCGAAGAAAGAAGCGGGTAACTTTGTGCTAGCTTTGGGACGAACCACCATTAAGTCGAAGATTACTTTCTCGGAGAAAAAATTCAGTTTTGCCGTACTTCATTTAGGCCAGCAGAACATTATTGGTAACATCTCAATGGACATGAGTCGTGAGGTGTTCGACCAGATGTCGTCAGAGATAATGGAATCTTTCTTGACGCCTAATCTCGGGAAAGTGATTGGTAGTATGCAACATTATTTCGGAGAAGAGAAATACTCGATATGGCATCTTTTCCGCGATGAAAAGCGTAAGATTCTCAAGCAGATCACGGATCAGTCGCTGCGAGCTGTAGAACAATCCTTCCGCGATATTTATAAGGACAACTACCAGTTGATGACCAGTATGATCAACAGCGATATTCCTATTCCAGAAGCTTTCCGAAACGCTGTTCAATTTGTCATTAATCGCGATTTCCACCAGTTCTTCAATAACGGTTCTTTTGACATTCGCGACTTACAACAATTAGTAGCGGAGTTTAAGAAATGGAAAGTGAAATTGACGGATGAATCCTCTCTACTATTGGC
>CAJXUM010000172.1 GCA_913060855.1 uncultured Lewinella sp.
ATCTACACTATCCTCTTCGTCGGCAGCGTCAGATGTGTATAAGAGACAGGTTTGAACATTCCCATGCAATACTTGATAAGCAAGAAAGGCATCTATAATGGGCTTGAGGTCCTTGTATTCTTTTCCAATTTTCTTATAGCGTTTCATGTCCGAAAGGACATCCGGGTCTGATAGCTGTTCTTCCAAATAGTGATAACGTTCCTGTATGGCTGCGAGTTTATCTATCATGATGTTGTTTTAATTTATGGACAATAAATACGGCTTTGAAAGGGCCTTTCAAAAGAAGGGATAAGTAAGGATGAGAAGCTACATAAATTGTAATGATGATTGGTCCATAAATGATATACCTATTTTTCGAACTGCAAAAATAGTACAATCTTTGAAATACCCCAATAGTTCCGAGAGCGCATTGTTTTTTGCTTATCCTGAAAGGAAATAATTTTGCTATTGTTGTCTTTGGGAATACGTCTATATAAAGGGTGCTGTCGAAATAAGATTGATGTTATAAGACTGGAATATGGACAAGGTAGGGTTCTTTTCAAGATAGGGCCGCCAAAAAGTAGCAACTAAAGTCTTATCTTCACAACTTCTATGTGTACAAACCTCTTCTAAAGCCTATGAATTCAGTTGTAGATAAAAGTGAGCAAGAAAATGTGCAGCTCATGACCCAAATAAAGCAGGGCGGTGAAGCCGCACTGAAAACGCTGTACGGTAAATATGCCGGAGCACTCCTACATCAGGTGCAGAAAATTGTCTCAGACCCAGAGGCAGCCGAAGAAATACTGCAGGATGTCTTTGTGAAGATTTGGAAAAAGGCGGACCAATATGATGAAAATAGGAGCCGTTTATTTACCTGGATGTCTCAAATAGCTAGGAATACAGCCATAGATACCGCACGACTAGTTTCTTTTCAACGAAATAAAGAAACTGATTCCATCGATACGCTCGTAAATATAGATGCACAGCTACCAGGAAAAGCATTCAATAAAATTCCAGATGTTGGCCTGCAACAGGTAATTGCCAAGATTGATCCCGAGCATCGGGAGTTGATCGAATACCTGTATTTCAGGCAGTACACCCAAAAAGAGACAGCTGAAGCTTTAGGCATTCCGTTGGGTACCGTAAAGACCCGGTTGCGGAAAGCCATCTCGATTCTACGTGAAATTCTCACGCCAGAACAGATGCTCTTTTTGATGGGATATTTATTGTCTTAATTTAAATTTTAGCCATTGTGGATATACAAGCATATATAAAATCAGGTGTTCTGGAATTGTACGTCATCGGGCAGCTCTCCCCCAGGGAGATGCGCGAGGTCGAGGAAATGGCAACACAGCATCCTGAGGTAAAGAAGGAATTGGTAGCTATTGAGCAAACACTCGAAGCTTATTCCTTGAAAAATCAGGCCGCCCCTGCTTCAGGCACTTTTGAAAAAATAACCGCCGAGATTCAGGGAAACCCAATCAGTCCCGCTCCAGGTAGTAAAGGCTTGCCACCTTGGTTGGGCGCCCTATTGGGATTACTCTCCTTATTATTGGCAGTTGCCCTATTTATGATTTGGAATAACAATCAACAATTGGAAATAGAAAACGCAGTATTGGCTACCACCCTAGCTGAGTGTGAAACGGCTGCTCAAGGTCTCCAACAGCAAGCTGATCGACCTATGGCCCTATTGAGGTTGAATGGTACGCAAACGATATTGTTGGAAGGGACAGAAGTGGCTCCTGCTTCCCAGGCTGCCGTTTATTTCAACCCGCTGACGCAAAAATCCTACTTGGATCCTTTCCAATTACCAAACCCTGATGCTAATCAGCAATATCAATTGTGGGCGCTGATAGATGGCGTACCGACCGATATGGGCGTCTTTGAGTCCCCTGCAGATGGAGATCCCTTTATTGAAGTGCCTTACATTGCCGATGCTGATGCTTTTGCTATTACACTTGAGCCAGTAGGAGGAAGTGTGAATCCTACGTTGACGGCTTTACAGGTGATTGGTAATCGGATATAGGTTGATATATTTCAGGACAGAATGTATGTGTTTAAAGCCGGTGTATTTCTGGTACCAAGAAGCCTATCGTCGCACCTACTAAGAAGCCCGTCAATACATCGGTAAAATAGTGCTTTCCGGCCTTAACCCTTAATAGGCCTGTCGTGGCAGGAACCAATATTGCCGTTGACCATACGACCCCTTTCCATTTACTATTTGGATAATAATCGGCGTATAGCTTTGCGGTCAAAAAGTACATACTTGTCACGGTAGAGGTATGCCCAGAGAAGAAAGATAGTCTTGCCTTTTTCGATAATTTCTGGTTGATATCTGTAAACTCATTGTAGACATAAGGGCGTTTTCGCTTTACTAGCACCTTGGCCAAGTCAGTCAAGGCGGTATTGATGAGTAGAGTCTGTAAGGTAAATAATCCAATTTTATCAAAGTCGAGGCGACTTCGCCTATCCGTCAGTAATAACAGAGGAGGGGCAATGGAAGTCATCAAAAGTTGGTCACTGAATTTTCGGGCAAAAACCGATCGATTATAAGTGGCACCACGATCAATAGCTAAGATGTCTTCTCGATTTAAAGTACCTATTTCCTCCAGCGTTAAGGGCGGGATCTTTTTGTACTTGGATTGACTAAAGGTGAGCGAACCGATGGAGGTGCCGAAAAGTATGCCTTCTTTTATCCCACTTAACTGATAAGGAGATTGTGCCTGGATGTCATTGGATGTTAAAATGATCACCGCCAATAGCAGCAATAAATGAACGGTTGAATATTTACTCCAGAATAACAGGGATAATTTCATAGTTGAAGAGCTTGATCTTTTTTTGAACTAAGTAATGCTCAAATTCGGGAATTTATTAATTGCCCATTACTAAAATGCGTGTTTTTCTTCTGCTATCAACAACGTATTAACTATTGTGTTGCTTCAGATGATGATATATTGTTGAATAATTAAAGTGTGTATAAGTACTAAAGAATTAGCCAATCAGCAAGCAAGCGTTATTGAGAAAATTTAAAATTCATTCGTACGAAAAAACTACGACCAGGGTTTACGGGGTACGCATTCCCTTCTCCACTATGTGTACCACTATTCCCACTGTTTTGTTGTACTGATTGGATATCCAATATGTTTCTTGCCCCCGTAGTCAATTTAATGCGTCCTTGCCAGATGTTAGGCCACTGTAAAGAAGCATCCATCATCCAAAAGCCTTGTTGTATTCTTTGCTTGGCGATAGTATTCCCTTCATCATCTAAGCCGGGATAAAAAGTAATACGACGATCGTTGTGTCGCAGAAAGAGGGAGGCTTGTAGTGCTGGTTTGTTAAAATGGTACCGCCACTCACTGCTCCATTCATAGGTATAAGTGAAAGGGACAATATCGGTAAAGGTTGCCGATACTGGATTATAGTATCCAATGATGGCGAGGCTGGTTTGCCCATAGAAGGATTTTCTTTGATAACTGATTTGAGCTTGTATACCCTGTGTTTTATACACCGTCTGATTGAAATAAGCAAAGCGGAGGGTAGAGGTATCAGTAGCAGGTACGGCGCCACTCGGCGTATCTATAAACTCGAATAACTCAATCTTATCCTTTATGTGATTGTAAAAGCCATTTAGTTTGATTTGGGATTGCTGATCTTCCCTCTTGTGTTGGTAGGCTATACTCAACTGCACATTATCTGATGTTTCGGCCTTGAGTTCAGGATTACCTATGATATAGTGATTGACATCAATGAATTCAAAGAAAAGCTCCTTAATGGCCGGACTGCGAAAACCTTGACCATAGGATGCCCGAGCGACCCAGTTCTTATCCCAGGCATACTTCAGATTGAAGGAAGGGATCAGAGGACTGTTGTAGGTCGTATTGTAAGCGTAGCGCAAGCCCGATTCAATGGATAGCGAGGGGTTGAGTTTATACCTAAGTGTGCCAAATAAAGCATAATCTCCGAGTTCGCTAAATCCAGATTTGTTATTGTCTACATCCTTAATCCGTTCGCCTGCAGCATTGTCATATCGCAGGTCTAATCCTATTTGAAAATTCAAAGGAGACTCTGCATACCGGCTAGCCCAAGTTGCCCTTAGCATATAACTATTGAAATGAGAAGTGTCTTGGAGACCTAGTTCTTCGGTTAGTATTTCTTCTTCAAAATTATTACGGAAGGTGTTTTTATGTCTTGTAAACGAATTGATACCAACTACAGCCTGTACATAGTATTGATCGGTGACTTCCCCCTCAAAACTCAGGGAATGATCAAGCCGATAGGTTTGATAACGATCATCAAAGGCATAGGGTTTGAATTGAGGCCGACGAACATTACCGAGATTATCTACTCGCTCATCGAAGTAATTAAGAGTGTATCTCAATTTGTTTTCTTCCCCTAGGCGATACCCCAATGAAGCTGTAGTATACCACTGCTCTTTAGGATTCCACAATACTGATCTTGTGGTATCTTCGCTAAAGCCATTGAATACATCCCACCCCCCTTGCCATTGGATCAACAACCGATCGGTAAGCTGCCAACCGATCTGCGCACCCAAGCTACTTTCTGCCCTACTTTCCCATTGAGTATTGAGTCCTATTGATAGTGGTTTCAGTTGAGATCTTTTGCTGATGAGGTGGATGACACCTGCTAGCGCATCCGTTCCATAACTCACGCCAAGAGGACCCTGCACAATTTCAATCCGCTCTATATTTTGCAGGTTGATTTGGCTCAAATCTATATTTCCCCCTTGTCGTCCAATGATGGGCACCCCATCCAGTAGGATCTTGACATTTTGACCATCTACACCTGCTAAACTCAAACTACTGCCTAGTACTAAGTCTTGTGAAATGCGAATCGTGGGTTCTTGTTGCAAAAGTTGCTCTAAGTTATTAGCCCCTCGGCCTTCGATAGTTTCTCGCTTTATAACATAAATATCTTGTATTGCATTTCGACTATCCGTTGATGCATATTGGGCGGTAACCACAATATCCTCTAAGTCAATATTCCAAGCAATCGAATCAGCCGACTGCTGCCCTACCAATGAGGTAGAAGTTATGTAGTTTAATAGGAGAAGCGAGAAAATACTTTTACACTTCATGCTTTTATTTGTGCGTCACTCCTAAGTTTCTTTTCAATTGCTGGAGCAATGGTCGACGGTTTAAAAATAACGCCATACAATCGAGTCATCCCATCACTCGTAGAATGATCAAAAAAGGCTACTTTTTTGTTGGATTTGGGTTTGGACTGAGATGCCTTCAGTTCTTTTATTGTCTTCTGACCCATGCGAATTTGATTTATTGAGATGAAAGGGTAGGGGACTCGCTTTATTCACCAATAGATAATTGGGCGACTATGTCTCTCCATTCTTGTAGCTCGGGCAAGCCTGGTTTGCGTTTGCCAAAACATTGTAGAATGATATCTTCTTTCGGGCTGAAAACTTCAATACTCGTTACTATACCATCGGCAGTTGGTTTTTTGACGATCCAATTCTCTTGTACACCGTTCATGTCTAGGTGAAGGTTAAAATCGGGGTCCATTACATTAAACCAATGCTTTAAATCTACCAGCTTATTTACCGTGCCAGTATGTATTTGAATACAACCATTGCTGCTTACGAAGACCATGATAGGTACCTGGGAAGCGGCGGCGGATCTAAACAACTCGATGATGGCATTCTTTGATATTCTCTGAGCATATCCCTTGGGAGCAATTTGGAGGGCATGAAGTCTATCCAATTTGTATTTATTTAACAATGGATAGAAGTCATGGGTATCTTTGAGTTGCAACCAGTCCATTTGGAAACTCTTCTGCTGAGTCATGGATAGTGTAGCTTTTTTGCCCTTTTTTTTATGTTTTGTTTTTATCTCTATCCGCTTTTGCTGGTCCTTTGCGGTATACTTCTCAAGTAGTTCTTGAAAAGCCAAAGGATTAGATTTTGGCGTGAGGTATATCTTATGTATTGCTTCTCCTGCCGCATTGAAGAACTGTAAACTATGTAGGATTCGTTTGGGCTTAACCATTCTTACAGCATAAGCATACACCCATTCCTTCATGAAGAACCGAAGATCAATATCATCATTCACTGCTATGCCCATATCTCCTCCCTTAAAAAAAGAAACGTTGTTATATACACCCTTACGCTCATGTACTACATATTCATTTCTTGTCAGGGCCATCACGCGGTCCAGTTTGTTTAATTCACTCAATAAGTTTTTCCACTTACCCTTAAGACGGATAACGTGGTTTTCTAGGCCTAGTTCCAGTAGTTCTAATTCACTGACATGTAGTTTCTTGGCAGCATCCCTTATACGGATTTTGGGTTCAGTTTCTTTTAACTGATCATACTTTTGTTGTAATGGTGTTAGCGTTAGCATAAGAAGATTTTTTATGGTCTATCGTTATTAGATTCTAAAATGATTTCTACTCCAGGATAAAATGCGAGAACTATTCATTAATGAGTTGTTCTGCCTTATAAATGAGAAAAGCCTGTTCTGCGAGATCTAGCATGGCGATGACTTCATTGAGCGTAAAAATGAATTGAACATCTTCCAAGGCTGTAGGGAGCCATATCGTTTTATGGTTTTCCTTCCTCTCCGAATGGTGATATTGTTTAATATCGGTTAATGTTTTAATCATTCTAAGGAATTCCTTCTCTCCTTTTATCAAAGCGATGTTTCCAAAAACGATCTGGAAAGTTTGGCAACAATCACAGAAGGATACGAAACCTTTGGGTTTCTCTAGCAATAAATTGTAGTTATCCATGAGGGTGATTTTGTGTGTTATGATCAGGTATTCGTGCTGTTGCATGATAGGGGGAAGCCAAAGGACAAATCTGTGGGCACTGGCTGATAGGGTGCGTTTGAATAAGCACATCCATCCCAAAAGTGAGCTGTATAGCTTTTCGAGTAAGTACCTGAGTAGTCGCCCCCTGAGCCACGATTTCGCCCTTTTTTAACAAGGTTAATTGGTCGGCATACTGTGCCGCTAAATTGACATCATGAACGACCATCAGTGCAGCATAACCGAATCGTTGAACCGCTTCCATCACACATTGTAACAAATTGTGCTTTTGAGCAATATCCAGGCTTGCGGTGGGTTCATCGAGTAGTAGTAACTTTGCTTGTGACTCGTCCGGGCTATATAGTTGAGCCAAAACTCTAGCAAAATGAACCCTTTGTTGTTCTCCACCCTAGAGACTTAACATATTACGAGTGGCAAAAGAGGTCATCGCTACTTGATCAAGGCACCATTCGGCAATAGCTTGGCTTTTCTTTGGAGATTCCGACTTGAGATAAGGAAAGCGACCAAGTTTGATGATCTCCAAAACGCTCAAGTCGAAACCGAGTTGTATTTGTTGACTCAAAATAGCCCTTATTTTAGCTAAAGCCGATGACGACCAATGTTTAGTGAGTTTTCCGTGTAGGCTGATGTCTCCATCAAACTTACTATAGTGACCTGCAATGCATTTCAGTAGGCTAGATTTACCTGCACCATTAGGGCCTATCAAAGCCGAAATTTCACCCGCTTGCACCTCTAAATTAACCTTATCCAGGATAAGTGTTTTTTTGTGAACAAGCGATAAATTGGAAACAGATAACATAGTCTTATAATAAGATTCTCTGGCTACTCCTGCAGTCAAAGAAGGTTAAATATTTAGGTGTTTTCTTTTAGTCTGCAGTAGTATACCAATAAAAAAAGGGGCCCCCAGCAAGGCGGTTAGAATGCCAATGGGTAATTCCGCTGGGGCAATGATCGTACGGGCAAAAGTATCAGCGATTAGTAATAAAATTCCTCCCAAGAGGGCCGCTCCCGGAAGAAGCTGACGATGAGAAGTTCCTTGTGTTAAGCGAATCAGATGGGGTACAACCAAAGCAATAAAGCTAATCATACCACATAATGCTACGCTACAGCCAACGGCTAATGCTGCCCCGCCAATGACTGTCCATTTTACCCGCTGAAGATTGGCACCCAAATAGATGGCTTCCTGTTCTCCCAAACTCAGTAAGTCCAATTCCTTATGGACACTGAATAATAGTACAGCAGCCAATAAGAATACTGGGCCCATATAGGCTAGCATATGCCAACTTGCCCCGCCTACACTTCCAAGCGTCCAAAATGTAATATCTCGTAACTCTTCTTCGGAAGAAAAATAAGTCATGAGGCCCGTCAATGCTCCAGCCAAGGCGGTTACGGCTATTCCTGCCAATAGCATAGTGGCTACTGCTGTTTTACCGCGATAGGTAGCTAATCGGTACACCAAATAAGTGGTACTTAAGCTTCCAATAAAAGCTGAAATGAGCGTAGATATAAAACCCACTGCTATAGGGAAAGAGCCCAAGAGCGAATCACCTAAGACAATTCCTGCGACGGCAAAAACCATAGCGCCGCTCGTCACACCAATTAAAGAGGGATCAGCTAATGGATTTCTAAATAAACCCTGTATGGCTGCGCCGGATAAGGCCAATGCTGCACCCACCAAAATGGACAATAATATTCTTGGGAGGCGGATATTCCACAACAAATAGTCAAGACTGCCTGAGCTAGAATAGCCCGGTACTCCCAAGAAACTGGCTATAGATTCAATAACATCATTAACTCCGGTAGAATAGGCTCCCAGAAAAAGAGAGGAAAAACCACTCACCAACAAGATCAAAGTCATACCTGTATTAGAAAACAACAGGCTGCTCATCTTCCGAAGAAGAGATGGAGTCGATCTATGAATGGAAGTTATCATACAATAAGGCTTTTCCTGTGTTATTTGGGGCAGACGATTAAAATGACTTCTGAAATATTACCTGGGAGACAAGCTCCTTCTCTACAGTATTTGGTGCCTCCCAGGCTAACCTATGCTTAACTCACTAAAAACTCAGACATCGTATAACCTTACTGTAAAAATTGTTGCTTGTCATTGGACAAGGTCCTGTTGAAACTGAAGCAGCTGTTGGGACAAGTCTAAGGCCGCCTGACCTACCCTAGGGGTGAATCCCAACAGATATAGGCCATCCATCGCGATAATTTGTTGCTTCTTTCCAGCGGTCACCTCCGATACACCAGGAATTTTTTGCAAACCAGCCAGCCCACCAATACTTTGCAAGCCACTCTCAAAGAGTAGGAGCACATCCTGTCTCTTATACACATCTGACGCTGCCGACGAAGAGGATAGTGTAGA
>CAJXUM010000173.1 GCA_913060855.1 uncultured Lewinella sp.
GTCGGCAGCGTCAGATGTGTATAAGAGACAGCCATTAGATACTACTATTATACTTTCAGTAAATTCAAATCTTCTAATCATCTACATCAGCAGCCAAAGCATTAACCGAATATTTTCCTCCCTGATAATTGTTCATACCACCCATTCGGGGATAACTTACCAGGAATTGATGTTCATCCACAAGGTTAAAAATGTAATGCGTAGTACCTTCAGGCAGCGTTGCTTTCACCATATTGCCTTCAACCCTTGCATCATTGCGAAACCATTCTTCGTATTGCTGTCCGCCATTGGCTGTATAAATCAAATATGAATTTGTAACCTTATTTTCATTTTCTTGATATTTCACCCAGACCGTATTGCCTTCTTTTCCATGCGCTAGAACCTTGCATATTCCTTTTTCATGGGGAATTAGCTGTTGACTATATGGATTTAGAAACGGCATACTTGCCTGCATACTTCTTAAGGTATCGAATAGGGTTTTGCTCATCTCTTTGGCCTTTTCTGGTAGTTTTTCAGTCAGGTCTTCCATTTCTTCAATATCTATCCGGTTTTTACCCTCTTCGTAAAGCCGGTACAATTCATTTGCTTTCAAGGGATCATAATTGTGTATAAATTTATAATCTCCAATACGAATGCTTGACTGAAAGGAGCTGTGCGGAAAATGTTGGATCATGGTATTGCGTACCTTACCGGTTTTATCGACCAAAAGGCTTTCATCAGTTGGGTTTGTTTTTAGCAGGGTGGATAGATCAAGTCCATCAAGTTGCTGCGCATTGAGATCATTAGTGCCCGTCCACGAAAGTATGGTCGGATAAAAATCAACTCCATTTACCATGACCTCACTTTCCTGATCCGGTTTTACCCCTGGCCCGGTAATGATCAACGGCACCCGTATTCCACCCTCTTTGGCGTTTATCTTTCCTTTATCCAAAGGATAATTGTCAGTATAAATCTCTCCTGGATGTCCCTCCATTCCTCCATTGTCAGAAGCAAATATGATATATGAATTTTCAATGAGTTTGTGCCCTTTCCATCTGGGATCGTCCGTTGTTTTGAGGTAATTTATTACCTGACCAATATAATAATCAAACATCTCCACCATGGCTCCATAGTATGGATTGTTCTGCCCTTCTACTTCCCAACCCACAGGATCAGTAGGGAAGGGAACATCCATTTTTTTGCAATATTTTTCAAGCAACTGTTTACTGCGCATTTGGATTGGAGCATGTACCAGCCATGTAGCATAATACAGGAAGAAAGGCTTGTCTTTTGCTTGTGCAAGAAAAGCCAGCGCATTCTCATTATTCGGATCACGCGGGAAACCGTTCTCATCGAGTCGGTATGGATCATTCGTATCTGTTGTGGAAAAATCGCTTAAGCGATCCGGTTTCATACGATTCGCTACGCCTCTGTCAGCAATAGTAAAGTCAAAACCATGGTCCTCGGGTTGAGGAAAGGCGTGGTGGTCAATGGCTATATGCCATTTTCCAGCGTGACCGGTAGTGTATCCATTTGTTTTCAGTACCTCCGCAATGCTTGTCTCTTTTACGGGCAATCTTCCACTATACCATGGTGAAAGGGTACTCCAGTTCTCTTCGTGATAAGGCATTGGCGGCGCACCCCCAACAACGTGTGTGCGTTGCAAGCGTGCAGGGTGTTTTCCCGTAAGAATCGCACCTCGCGATGGAGAACATACTGGTGCTGGCGAATAGGCCTGCCAAAACTTAACCCCTTCCTCCGCCAATTGATCGATATTGGGTGTTTCATAAGGCGATGGAGCATCAATGTCATAACACTTTAGATCCTGCCAACCCAGGTCATCGGCTAAAATTAATACTACATTGGGTTTTTCAGGACGCGGGCTATCGCAAGCGCTTATCCCAAGAATTAGGAGTATTACAAATTCTAAACTATAGTTTTTCATTCCTTTTTTTCGATCTTATTCAATTGCATGATAAAATAAGCTGAATAAATTAGTAATTGGATTTCGGGTTTTAATCTGAAATACCCCAGTTTTTATTGGGTTGATTTCCCATCACTAGTTCCAGCGTACCTCCTGCGACCAGATGCTCGTGCATTAGCCAACAATGATTCCATTCCTCTCCATTCAGTTTAGCAGATTGGATATATATATTCTCCGGAGAATTGTTGTTAGCAAGGATGGTGAATGTCCCTCCTTTGGTATATTTAGGGTCAAGTCTGAAGGTTGTTTTTTCGAATACCGGACTGGTAATCTCATAGCGGTTTTCACCAGGCGCTACAGGATGAATCCCACTAGCCGCCAAAACGTACCAGGCCGACATTTGCCCCACATCTTCATTTCCCACGAGACCATTGACAGCGTTATGATAAGCTCTTTTACAAATTTGTCGCGTCCAATACTGAGTCTGCCAGGGTGCTCCAAGACGGTTAAAAAGAAAAGGAACGTTATGAACCGGCTCATTAGCATGGTTGTAGTAATCGTTCCACATCATGTCTTCGGGCACATTATGGAAGAGATTGGTCAAGTCAGCCAAGGCAGCTTCCTTTCCTCCCAGCAACTCACTTAGGCCCTCGATATCATGGGGCACGAACCAACCTTGCTGATAGGGGTTGCTTTCTCTGGAGCCATAATCTTGCGTGAGGCGTCCATTTTCTGGCCATGCCTCCCAGGTTCCATCATCTTTTCGGGGACGAAACCAACCTTTGTTATGGTCGAAAACATTGCGGTAGCTTTTTGAGAGCTTTCTGTATTTTTCAGCATCTTCTGTTTTACCCAGACTATCGGCAAATACAGACATGCACCATTCAAAATAGGCATACTCCAAAGTAGCAGATATCGTACTGTTCTTAATATTCGAAAATCCAAGTTCCTGATTACCGAATCGCTCACTTGTATTAATGGCCATCTGGTAGGCCTTGGGAATATCGAAACTTCGAATGCCTTTGTTGTAAGCATCCACCATGACCGATATGGCTGGATTGCCAAGCATACATCCACTGTAAGCATTCATGAATTCCCAGCGTTCCAGGTAGTCGTTGCCGCTTTCATCTGCCAGTTCCACCAGCGAATTAATCATGTCGCTGACCACTTCCGGATTGATGATGTTTTGCAATGGAAATTGACTTCTGAATACATCCCATCCGCTGAAAATGGTGCGCTTCGTGAATCCATTGGATGGATGGATCTGCTGATCGCCACCAGTGTAGCTCCCGTCCAGGTCTGTGAAACTTCGCGGGTCAATCATGGTATGATAAAGTGCGGTATAAAAGCATGTTTTCTCCTCCTCACTCCCACCTTCCACACTTATTTTACTAATGGCCTCATTCCATAATTGTGAGCTGGTGGCGCTCACTTTTTCAAAATCAAAATCCGGGATTTCGGTTAGGAGGTTATTTTTAGCACCGTC
This sequence comes from uncultured Lewinella sp., assembly GCA_913060855.1. Taxonomy (GTDB): domain Bacteria; phylum Bacteroidota; class Bacteroidia; order Chitinophagales; family Saprospiraceae; genus DT-111. Next base: position 3,390 of record CAJXUM010000173.1, read on the forward strand.
CATGCTCACAAATGAGATGCCTGATTTCAACAGTACCTGTTCTTCAATTCCTGTTTCAAATTCGGTGAAAAAACCCAGGTGCTTACCTTGCTTTTCAGTAAGCCCTCTCTCTACTTTTGCCAGACTCACACGCGCTTGATATCGGTCGCTCTCTATGTCCTGTCGTTTGCGGGTCCAGTCGTCTGGTATATCCGCACTCCAGATGCCGTAATTCTTTAATGGCTTGCTAAATTGAGCATAGAAATAAACTATGTAAAAAGGCTGCCCTGCACCATTACCCCAACCACCACCTTCTGGCGTACATTTCATCCAGCCCTGAATAGTATTTTCATCAACCACTTTTATATACTGCTCGGTTGAGGTTCCTCCTACCCTACGGGCAAGGTCAATCTGTATGCGTGAATGTTTGTTCTCGGGAAAAGTAAATCGAAGCATTCCACTATGCGGTGCAGCTGTAGCTTCGGCCCTAATCTTATAATCGCTTAATGTTGCTGCGTAATAGCCGGCTTTGGCCACTTCATCATCTTTTGAATAACGCGAACGATAACCTTCTTCTGGAAATTCAATTCTACCTGATGAAGTTTTTAATTGACCCGTTGTTGGCATTACCAGAAAATTACCCAAATCGCCGTACCAACCGATTCCGCTCATTTGTGTAAAGGCAAAACCTTCAATAGTGGTATGTTCGTAGCTGTAGCCGGGTCCGTTGTCGCCACCGGTTATGGTATTCGGACTTACCTGAACAAGGCCAAATGGTGTGGCTGCTCCGGGGAATGTTTTCCCTAATCCATGGGCAGCACCAGCATCACCAATATTAGTACTTGCTCCAATAAATGGATTGATATAATCGACGGCTTGCTTAATCTCAGGAGATCTAACACAGGCTGAACATATAGTTAATCCAGCGAATAAAAGTATTCTTAGAAATTTCATTGTATTTCCTTTGTTTAAAATTTAAGCTCTTATTGGAGAACGACTTTTGATAATTGTTCTCCAAACTTTTTCACCTGAAAGGAATTTACCTTTTCGTTCCACCGTTTGGCATTCATTTCCTCCGAAACTTTTGTATTTGCCGTATGCGCCAGATAATGTGTGAAAAGCCCCGATTTGGCTTCACGCAGCCACTCTATATTGGAGCTAAGCTCTTTGTTGGTATCAATCTTCCAATTAGGGAGATATCGCTCTGTGCGCTTAGAAAACAAGGAAAGAGCGTAATCATACTCATCCGAAGAGCAACTATAATTTTCGTTTTATTTTGAGTCATGATATATAGTTTGTTTTTTAAGCAATTATATCTCGAACAACCTTTCCAGCCACATCGGTCAATCTAAAGTCTCGACCTTGAAAATGATGCGTTAGTTTTTCATGATTGAATCCCAATTGATGGAGGATTGTAGCTTGCAAATCATGAACATGGACACGATCTCTTATCCCATCCAAACCGAACTCATCCGTCTCTCCAAAACTCATCCCTGGTTTGATTCCACCTCCTGCCATCCACATCGAAAAAGCGCCAGTTTGGTGATCTCTACCGGCATAAGACGTTTGGACTCCACCTCGGTTCTCTTGCATTGGCGTTCGCCCAAATTCACCTCCCCAAACAACTAAGGTATCTTCTAATAAGCCTCTCATTTTTAAATCTTTAAGCAATGCTGTCATAGCTTGATCTACCTCCATACATCGCTCCTTAAATCCATGGTGCAAAGCACTAAATTTATTATTTCCATGATGGTCCCAGCCCCAATGAAATAGTTGAATAAATCGCACCCCACGCTCAGCTAATCGACGAGCCAACAGGGCATTATTGGCAAAAGAAGTTTTACCAGGCTCAGTTCCATACATCTCATGTGTGGCTTTAGATTCCTTTGAAATATCCATCGCTTCAGGGACGGACATTTGCATTTTGAAAGCCATTTCATATTGCGAAATTCGAGTTAATATTTCTGGATCTTGAAACTCCTTAAATTGCTTTTGGTTGATCTTATTAATCGCTTCGATAGATTGTTTTCGGAGATTACGGCTCATTCCCTTGGGATCAGAAACATACAATATTGGATCTCCTTCAGAGCGGCATTGGACGCCCTGATAAACGGATGGTAGGAAGCCACTCCCCCATGCACTTTTTCCGGCACTTGGTGCTTTTCCCCCAGAAACTAAAACAACATAACCTGGAAGGTTTTCATTTTCAGAGCCTAAGCCGTAAGTTACCCATGAGCCCATACTAGGCCGCCCCAAACGTGGACTTCCAGAAAACAACAAAAGTTGAGCTGGTGCATGATTAAACTCATCTGTATGCATAGCTTTGAGCACAGTGATTTCATCTGCCATAGATGAAAAATGTGGCAGTCGATCTGAGATCCAAGTTCCAGATTGTCCATGTTGTTTAAATTCCGCTTGATGGCCTAATAAGGTCGGCAAATCAGAAATGAATGCAAATTTTTTGCCTTCCATCATGGAAGCCGGGCACACTTCGCCATGCATTCTATTCAGTTCAGGTTTGTAATCAAACAATTCTAACTGAGAAGGTGATCCCGCCATATGCAAATAAATCACCCGCTTAGCTTTAGGTGCAAAATGGGGTAGCTTTCCCGAACCCATGTTGGCAAAATCTAATGATCCGGCTTTCGCCAAATCCAAATTAGGTAAGGTGGTACCAAACAAACTGCCCATCGCCATACCCCCCAATCCAGTGGAACACATTTTTAGAAAATGTCTTCTCGTCTCAAATTGAAAATGTCGCTGCTTTACTTCGTTGAATATTTTCATTGGATTAACTTTAACCGCTCAGCATCTTTCCAAAGAAAGTGTACCCAGCATTTTCTAAGTATGTGCCTATTAAGAAGTTTTTTATTACTCCTTCATCATAAAGGCATCTAAATTCATAATTGCGTTAGCCACGACCGTCATTGGGTCTTTGATTTCAAATTCTCCACTTTCTTGTTGGGCTATTGGGATAGCTCGGGGGCCAAGTTGCTGTTCTGCCTGGTCATATAAATCGGTAAGTATTTGAATGGTTTCGGTATCAGGTTCTTTAGCTAATGCTAAACGATAACCAGCAATAATACTTTGAGTTAAGTTTTGATCGCCCTTCTTTTTCATGCGTGTAGAAAGTGATTCTGCAGCTTCCAGAAATACAGGATCATTAAGTGTCACTAAAGCCTGTAGTGGCGTATTGGTTCGTATTCTTCTGCTTACACAAAACTCCCTACTGGGGCTATCAAATGTGGTCATAGAAGGATAAGGGGTAGTTCTTCGCCAGTAGGTATATAATCCTCTTCTGTATTTATTTCTACCAGTTGCGGTCTTCCAAGCCATGCCACTGTAAACGACTTGCCAAATACCATCTGGCTGTACGGGCATCACACTTTCACCTCCTATTGTATCATACAGCAATCCACTTACGGCTAATGCTTGATCTCTAATTTGTTCGGCACTCAATCTAAATCGGGTACCCCTCGACAGCAATTGATTGTAAGGGTCTTTTTCTGTTTTGGCAGCAATAGTTTTTGAAGACTGCTGATAAGTTGCTGACATTAAAATTTCTTTAAGCAAGGCTTTGACACTCCATTGATGTTCATGCATAAATCGCATAGCTAAGTAATCGAGCAATTCTGGGTGTATGGGTTTAAACCCTTGTGTTCCAAAATCTTCAACTGTTTCAACGATGCCTGTCCCAAAAATTTGTTCCCAAAAACGATTCACAATCACTCGCGCAGTTAAGGGATTTTTTTCATTTACCAACCATTTGGCGAAAGCCAAACGATCTGGATCATCCTGATTCATGGCTGGAAAAATTCGAGGCACGCCTGGCTTCACAAGTTCTCCTTTAGTTGAAAAATTTCCACGCTCGAAGACATTTGTTTTGCGTTGAAAATCTGTGGACTTAGCTTGCATGATGGGCGTGTAATCTGCTTTCTTTCTAAGTTGGATGAGTTCTTTTTTATATTCCTCTAGTTTAGCGACAGCTTGATATTTATTTTCGTAATGCAATTTAATTTCTCCCACTACGACATTGCCATCTGGAATTTCATTTGTGGTATTAAGCAATTCAAAAATGAGACTGTGTTGACCAGTGATGGCATCTATTGGAAGCTTTCGTATTTTATTGATTCGCTTCCCTTTTTCATTCTTTACTTCTTTGGTAGATTCAAAATCAATGGTTTGAACTAATGGTCCACCTAAGCTATCTAAACGTAATTCCAAACGCGCATCATTCCCATCTGTATAGTAGGCATAACTGATATCCGTCAAGCCTGTAAGATCAATGTTGTCAAATTTGAAATAGTACTTTCGACCCTGCCCCATCAAAAGGTTCCTTGCCCAATTGGATGCACCATTTCCACGGAATTCTATATTTAAAAAATCATCACAATGAATAGGTAAGAGTGTTGGGAAAAGCGCATCTTTAATTCGAGTGGCAATTGTAGCTTCTTTTTGTATTGTTTTTTCAAGTTGCAATTCTTGAATAAAATCGATCACCTTTTCTACTTCTTGCGCGGGGCCTTCTTGGTACAATTCTAAATTGGGAATCTCATCATCCAAATCCGCATCTTTCGTATTATTGAAGACGGCAGATAGCTCATAAAATTCTTCATGTCGGATAGGATCATAAGGATGACTATGACATTGGACACAACCAATAGTGGTGCCTTGCCAGACATCAAAAGTCGTATTCAAACGATCCAAAACTGCAGTGATCCGAAACTCTTCATCGTCTGTACCACCTTCTGTATTGGTCATTGAATTTCGGTGAAAGGCGGTTGCGATCAATTGATCTTGAGTTGGTTGATCTAGTAAATCTCCAGCCAATTGTTCTATGGTAAATTGGTCAAATGGTAAGTCTCGATTAAAGGCATTGATCACCCATTCTCGATATCGCCAGATGTTTCGATGCGGATCTTTTTCATAGCCTTTGGAGTCTGCGTAACGTGACAGATCTAACCACATGGCGGCCCACCTTTCGCCAAAGTTTGGGGAATCTAATAGTTCATCTACGAGTTGCTCATAGGTGTTTGCAGAAGTATTATTAAGGAATTTATCCATTTGTTCCTCATTTGGCGGAAGCCCGATCAAGTCAAAACTAGCCCTCCTTAACAAGGTGTTTATATCTGCGGTTGGAGCTGGCTCAAAACCTTCTTTCTGTAATCTATCCAAAACAAAATAATCGATATTATTCTTAATCCAATCACTTTCGAAAGCTGGAAGTTCTGGCATCTCAGGCGGGATATAAGCCCAATGATCTTCCCATTTTGCACCCTTATCAATCCATGCTGCAATCAAATCAATTTCTTCTTTTGATAAAGGAGCCGCTTCTTGCGGCATGCGTAACTCAGGGTCTGTGGAAATGAGTCGTTGGTACAATTCACTTTTTTTGTGATTGCCCGGAACGATCGCTTTTTTTCCAGAATCCATTTCGCCCATCGCATCTTCCCGAAACAATAAACTAAACCCAGCTTCTGCCTTTACGCCTCCATGACAAGGCAAACATTTTTCATTGAGTATAGGCCGGATGTGATCATTGTAACTGATCTCATTTTCTTTTTGCTGACAGGCAGAAAAAGAAAGAAGCACAAAAATGTATAGCAAGTTTTTCATCTTCATTTTAACTTTCTGAAAGGACTTCCTTCAAATAAGAAGTTTTGTTCCCCTTCTTTTATTATTCTCCTTTTAGAGACTGTTTTGAAACATGTCACTAATTTTCTTATGCGTCTTTTCTCATGAT
>CAJXUM010000174.1 GCA_913060855.1 uncultured Lewinella sp.
TCTACACTATCCTCTTCGTCGGCAGCGTCAGATGTGTATAAGAGACAGTTGCTATTCATAGGACTTTCGCTCGGGACCATCACTATTGGTTAGTGGGCGGCTCGCTCGGTCAAAACGGAAAAATATTTCACCTCATGGTTTCTTTTATTTATCCCTCATTCCTTATTTGCAGACTTTGATCGCTTTTTATAACTTTGATTGTTTCAAACCCTTGATGGATGCATGAAATTTTCGAAGACCTGAAGGATGCCGTATTTGGCAATGAACGCCAAACTGATTTTTCGCAGTTTGCGAAACGTTATGGATTAACCTATCAAAAAAAGAGGCCCCTCAAGGAGTTCGATTATGACTTGCGGGACACCCATGTGTTCAAGGGTAAAAAGAGAAAAACGATTCGCAATTTTTGCACGCAGACCGTCCCAAGTATAAGTGGAAATCTACAGCTTTTTGATTACTTTCATTACCCAGACAGTGGCAAAAAACAAACCACGGTAATCCTATTTGAAACCGCCGAATTTAACTTCCCCGCTTTTTTAATCCGCCCCAAGAGGACCATTGAAAAATTAGGTGGCCTGTTTACCAGGGGGAAGGTTGAGTTTGATGAAAATCCTCTTTTTAATCAAGCCTATGTTTTTTCGAGTGTAGCCAAGGATCGAGTAAAGCCCCTTATCCAAAAAGCCTTATTGGATTTACTGATTACCGAAAATCATTTGTCAGTAGAAGGCAAAGGGCCCTACCTAATGGTCTATGAAAAGAATAAGCTTCAACCCATGGATCGTTTGCTCACTTTTTTCGAAGATGCAATAGAAATCGCTGACTTATTCAATCGCGAACCACCAGGAGAGTTTGTATAAGCATAGATTGGAAGCAAAATCCCCAATCTCAGGAAAAAGCAAGCTTATTTTGAACATTTACTACTAATTGGAGTTGAGACAGCAGCACTTTTCTATTCTGCTAAGATCAACGCCATATGAAGAAGAATCAATACTCTCTACTATTTCTATTATCTACCGTTCTATTTACTGCCTTCTTTTCTTGTAGCAAAGAAGCACCCGCTATTATAGCAGATGAAGTGGCTCCGATTGACACTGCCCTTATCAATAGTAATCCGACAAGTAGCGATACACTTACCATTGCTTGTGACTCCACCGAGTATAGTTATTCTTCCTTCATTGTCCCACTAGTAACTGCAAAGTGCCTTCAATGCCATGGAGGGGAAGCGCCCTTTGGCGGTGTACACCTGGATTCTTACGAAGGAATTAAAGTAGTGGTGGACAATGGTAGGTTCTATGGCGCAATTAGCTGGCAGTTTGGTTTTGAATTAATGCCGCAAGGAGAGCCTCAACTACCCGAATGCTTCGTTAAAAATGTCAAAGCTTGGATAGACGAGGGAGCTCCCAATAATTGACGACTAACTAGCAAGCCTCATCTCTTAGTAAACTTTATTAAGATTGAATCCCTACCTCTTGTTCTCCTCTACGCAGCGCATTGACGAGTATGTCGGCCTGTCTAGTAGGCTCAGGGATACGGTAAGTTCGGGCACAATGTGAAGCAATTTCAACGCTTTGCATAAGGCTCATGCCGTGTCCCGGAGAAATCCACACCGGCTTGACCCCATCGCAGGTACGAACGACATGTCCGATAATCTCTCCCTCATCTTCGATCGGACTATAGGTACCCTTTTCGTTAGCAGGTGCTTCATAATTACCCATTAGATGCTTCTTCCCACAACCCAAACTAGGGCAAGCCGTCAAAATACCAAAATGGGTAGCGACGCCGACGCGTCTAGGATGTGCAATACCATGTCCATCCATCATCATTACATCTGGTCGTATGGGCAAGGCCTCCCAGGCTTTTAAAATCGATGGGATTTCGCGGAAAGACAATAAGCCTGGAATGTACGGAAACTGAATAGTGTCTACAATAGAAGAGGAGCAGACGATTTCCATTGTTTCACAATCTAGGACTACGATCCCTGTATGAACAACATCAGAGGCTTTATCGTAGGCAATATCAGCACCGCCGATGTAGCGTATCGGGGAGGTCAAAGGTGTCAAGTTTGTTAAGGCCCGTAATTCTCGTTGACGTTCGATAGCTGCTTTCGGGCTTAATTTCCAATCTTCCATATACTATTGGGTGAAGTAGCGAATTAGTTAAGCGGTGAACCTATTCATATACGCCCCTTTTTACTTTTTCACCGCTTCGGTTAGTAAAAGAACGAATATAAAATTTTAGTTCCCCGAATACTCGTAATTCGCTAACAGATTGTCGACCTTTATCTATAATACTACATCATCCTCTCATGAATAAATTTCGGCTGTTACTTCTTGGGCTCGTGCTTATTACGACTTCTGCTTCCCCTCCTGTGGGAGGTCAAAAGGAGGCTTACAAACATTACTTCAAAGGAGCGTTTTTCTACGGAGAGGAGCGTTATCAAACGGCTTTAGGTCATTTTAGACAAGCTTATTCCGCTGTTCCAGAGGAGTTCAACTTTGCCTTATCATTGGCCCTATGCTTGAGTAGAGTAGGTAAAGCAAAAGAGGGCTTAGCTATAATTTCCAAGGGTGAAAAATCAATCCGTGAGCGAGATCCAGAATTTGCAAAAAAAAGAGCACTAAAATACTTTATCGAAGGGATGGTTTATTTATACGGGGAGCAGTTTCACCAGGCTATTCCTTTGATAAAAACAAGTATTAAACTCCAAGAAGAAATCAAAAAAGATCGGACCCTCAGTATCTTTTATAATGCCTTAGGTTACGCCCAAATGATGGACCAAGGTAAAAATTCGCACAAAAAGAATGATTTAGGTTCACACCTGCATGTTCACACCCGAGATATGATAAGAAGTCGAGACGCCTTTGCTCAAGCACTGCTCTTTGATAGTTACAACCAAGGTGCTCGCTATAACTACAAGGTGCTTTCGGATTCATTACAATTAGAACAAGATGTAAAAATGGGATCCTTAGCGGAGGAAGATGTCGATACAGTAGAAATTCATCCTACTTATGGCAACTTGCCCTACAATGCGAGCCAATTGCAATCCTTTACTGAATATGATGAAGTCGTTTTCCTATTGGATATCTCTGGCTCCATGGTCATGGAGAAAGTAACCTGTAAAAACCAAACCCGTTTTCAGGTGATGAAGGAAATTGCCCTTTATATGTTGGAAATCATGGACCCTGCGGTGAAAGTTGGGATTGGAACAATTGGAGGGGATTGTGGTACCACGCCCAGGTTATGGATTCCTGCGGGGAGCCGCTCTCGCAAGGACTTAAAATACGATTTGGAATTCCTCGTACCAGATGGCACTACTCCATTGCTGAATATTTTACAAGAAACCCCTACCCTATTTGGCAAAAGCAGTGGGAAGGAGCGATCCATTTTCTTCATTAGTGACGGTGCTAATATTTGCCGCGCAGGTGGCGTGGATATCTGCGAATGGTCTGAAGGTCTAAATCGAAAAAATATTACGTTAAACATCCTCACATTTCTGTACGCTAGTTTGGCCAACACTAATGCCTTCGCAGAATATACCTGCTTAGCCGAAAATACCGAAGGCGAGATCCTATACCTAGACATCAATCGTTGTAAACTCAAACCTTTTAATTTCAATCTAGTCCATAGTTGTATGCCAGAAATACCCACGCTGAAAAAAGTAGACTGCTGGGGCCCAGCTGTAGAAAACCTCTGGGGCGTATTTCTGGAGGATTAGACTTTGTTTTGACTAAGCCTACAAGCTCCAAATAAAAGGTACATCCTGTCTTGTTCTTTTCACTGCTGGCTACCCTATTCGAATTTACTGCCACTCCATCAACTTTTACTTAGAAAATACGTTTTTAAAAGTCTAACTTTGCAGCTTTATTGAAAGCCTAGGGATTTTGAATTCCTAATTCAGGCCCCTTCAGGAAAGTTGTCAGATTATCCAAACAATAAAGAAAGCCTCCAATCAATGAGCGACTTTATTAAGCACGAATGCGGCATAGCCCTCGTAAGACTACTTAAGCCTTTGTCTTTTTACCAGAAAAAATACGGTTCGACACTGTATGGTCTTGAAAAATTACGCCTTTTGATGCAAAAGCAGCGTAATAGAGGACAAGATGGGGCAGGTATTGCCACCATCAAATTGAATGCAGCGCCTGGTCAGAAGTATATTAGTAGAAGACGCAGTAATGCTACTAATTACCTGGACGACCTGTTTGGACAAATCTATGGCAAGCACTTTGAAGGGCTCACCAAAGAACAAGAGACAGACGCAAAATGGCTGAAAGATAACAAACCCTATGTAGGGGAGTTATTGCTCGGGCATTTACGGTATGGCACGCACGGTGATAACACCATCGAAACCTGTCATCCGTTTCTACGCCAAAACAACTGGGTCAACAGGAATCTTATCCTAGCGGGAAACTTCAACTTAACCAATGTTGATGAGCTCTTCGCAGAATTGGTAGAATTGGGACAATACCCCAAAGAAATGTCTGACACGGTGACCGTTTTGGAAAAAATCGGTCATTTCCTAGATGATGAAGTGCAGCGACTCCATACCTGGTTCAAGCCCGATGGCTATAGCAATATTGAAATCAATGAATTGATTTTTGAGAACTTGGATGTTCATCGCCTCTTGCGTCGAGCAAGCCGAAAGTTTGATGGCGGTTACGTTATGGCAGGCCTCATTGGTCATGGTGATTCTTTTGTCATCCGTGATCCAGAAGGTATTCGCCCCGCTTTCTATTACCAAGATGACGAAGTGGTAGTGGTAGCTTCCGAACGTCCGGCGATACAGACTGCCTTTGATGTACATTTCTCAAAAGTACAGGAGATCAAGCCCGGAAATGCCCTCGTGGTCAAGTACAATGGTAAGGTCATTAATAAACCTTTCATAGAAAAGCGAAGTCGTTCTGCTTGCTCTTTCGAACGCATCTATTTTTCTAGAGGTACAGATCGAGATATTTACCTGGAACGTAAAAAGTTAGGTGAATTATTAACGAAAAATGTACTTCAGGCGGTAGACTACGATTTTGACCATACTGTGTTTTCATTTGTGCCCAATACAGCGGAAACTGCTTTTTTCGGACTGATGGAAGGGATCGAAATCGCCCTCAATGAGGTGAAGCGAAAAAAGATTCTGGCTCAAGGAAAGGATTTAAAACCTAAGAAGCTCGAAAAAATCCTGGCCAAAAAGGCGCGAGTCGAAAAAATCGTGGTCAAGGATGCTAAACAAAGAACCTTCATTGCCGATACTACTTCCCGAGGACAAATGGTCTCTCATATCTATGATGTGACTTACGGGATTGTAGAAAATGAAAAAGATATACTCGTACTCCTCGATGATTCCATTGTCCGGGGTACTACACTGAGAGATAGTATTCTGCAAATTGTATCTCGCCTACGCCCCAAGAAAATTGTCATCGTTTCTTCCGCCCCGCAAATCCGATACCCGGATTGTTATGGTATAGATATGTCGAAAATGAACGACTTCGTAGCCTTTCGAGCATTAGTGGCACTCCTAAAGGACCATGGGAAAGAAGGCATGCTAAAAGATACGTATAAACGGTGCCAGGTCCAAGAAGGCTTACCCAAAGAGGAAATCAAGAATGAAGTAAAGACACTTTATGATGAATTCACCTATGAGGAGGTTTCTCAAAAAATAGCTGAAATTGTCACCCCAAAAGGGATCAAACCGAAAGTAGAGATCATCTACCAGACCGTCGAAAACCTTAGTAAGGCTTGCCCAAAAAATAATGGAGATTGGTATTTTTCTGGTAATTACCCTACACCTGGGGGAAATAAGGTAGTCAATCGAGCTTTTATGAATTATATGGAAGGGAAGGATGTAAGAGCTTATTAGGTAGAATGTACAATTAGTAGTGAATTGAATAATTAATAATTGCCCAGTGGCCCACCATCGTGGAATTGTTGCTCTACAATACGTAATAATAGTAGGACTTTCTATCGTTTTGCCTTGCCTCATCTGTAGGATAAGCGATTAGCAATAGAAAGCTAAGAACTCTACTGAGTCTCTATTGACTGCCTTTTAAGTAGCAAATTTGCGTTCAAACACGCGAGTATTCCCCTGGCTATCCCAGACCTCTAGTCGGAATTGATGTTGTCCGCGGGGGATACGCTCATCAAAACGATAAGTCAAGCGATCATTTTTGAGGTCATATTCCATTAGTACCCATTGACCATCTATGCTTCCACGAAACCGAAGCCCCTTGGCCCTACCTGAAGTAGCTACATTGTCCTTGATGATAAAACTCATTTGACCAGTGCCCCTCATATTGGAACTGAAGCGACGGATTGCAATCGTCGGGGCAATTGTATCCACCATGATACAAAAGTCCCCTAAATTCCGAACCTGGGTTTTCAATCGACCATCTTCCCACTCTCCACCATAGTTGATCACTCTATTATCATTCGTGCAATTGGCGATGAATGCTTTATTTTCTAGCTCTTCCGGTAAGCGAGTAGGACGGATAGCGATATCGTAATATAAGTGTATCGGCGTCTTATTATCGTGCAAATGATGGACGTTTGAAAATATATCTTTGGCCGGATCTTCTACAGATTCGTAGGATAGATAAAGATTTTCATAAAGGGTCCCTTCTGGCATATGTACCTTTAGTGAACCATTATCAATCATGTTTTCTTCATCATAGGGCAGTAAATAATTGTAGTTTAATGCATTTGCATTCTGCGGACTTTGTTTCTGCTTGACCCAAAACCTCAATTGAGAGATATTTCCTTCTATATCACTGGCCTTCATTACTACTTTTTGTGCCTTTTCGCTATTGGCCCAAATGACGCCATGGTTTTCTTCATTTTTATAAATACTTAGTTTATTCCCCGGAAGCTTAAAGGTTCGGTTGAAGTAGCTTTTCGCACTTACTTGTTCTTTATAATCTAGGTGCGCATTGAGATAGCGGGATTCGTCAAAAGAGAAGCTCTCCATTGTGTAATTGTACAAAAGGGAATCGTCCAGGTAAACATCCAAGGCATAGATTCCATTCCAATTACTCACGCCATTCATGTGATCATAAACCTTCAGGCCTAATCCTACATTGGGTTGATCAACATAAACCGTATCTCCTTTAAGTCCCATCCATGCGCCTTTCGAGTAGAGGCTATAACTGCTGGCCTCTTGCGTTTCTCTTTGATTATTGAGTTCATACACTCGGATTTGATGCATTCGGGGTTGGCGGGTATCTGGTACATCCAGGCCAAACAGCAATGGATTAATCGTTCGTTCAGTTTTCGAATCTCGGATTTCAAAATGAAGGTGCGGGCCAAAAGAATAACCAGACGTGCCCATCTCGCCGATTTTCTCTCCTTTCCCTACCGGAAACTGCTCTGGATTTGGATACAAATCTTGGTGGAATTCTTGCTGCTGGTATTGCTTACTTTTGACGTATTCAGCCACCGCTGGAGAGAATTTATTCATGTGTGCATACACAGATGTAAATCCATTGGGGTGTTTGATATACAGTACATTCCCATAACCTCCCGCTTCCACTTTGATACGCCAGATATAGCCCTCTGCAATAGCTACCAGTGGAACGCCTATCGCTCCTTTGATGTCAATACCAGCATGAAAATGATTGGATCGCAATTCGCCAAAAGTCCCCGACAACCGCAAGGGGGTATTGACCGGTGCGCGAAAGTAATCTGTCGGATAAGGGTTTTCTCCTTTGAATCCCAAACAGAAAATAGTACCAATAAGTAGTAACGGCCAGTATCGAGCTTGCTTCGTATTCATGTATTCAATTGCTTATGGATAGCTTGTGGTAGGTAAAAAAAAGAAAATCGCTCTCATTTTCAAATATCATCGGTCTTTTAACGATTGGGGTAAGCAATATCTTCTTGGCAAGCGGTCTCAATAGGGAGGAATAGCGCTGAATCACCTATTGGGTAGGGAAAAATAAGGATTAAAACCAGCGGCCCTTTAGCGCTTCTTCTTCTCTATTGTGGGTCAAATATTCTAAAAATTGGTCCCGTGGAATGCTTTTAGCGCCTAAACTGCTGAGGTGCTTAGTTTGTTGCTGACAATCAATCAAACTATAGCCTTTTTCAGATAGGTGCCTGACTAAGCTGATAAAGCCAAACTTGGAAGCATTACTTCGTCGAGTAAACATAGATTCTCCGAAGAACACCTTCCCTAGCGCAATACCGTATAGGCCGCCCACTAAGTCATCGCCTTCCCACACCTCAACGGAATGTGCAAATCCCAGTTCATGCAATTTGATATACGCTTCCAGCATGCTCCCTGTTATCCATGTTCCGGCTTGTCCTTGTTCTGTACGATCCACCGTTTGACAGGCCTTCATGACTTCAGCAAACGACTGATCATAGGTCACCTTGAATTTCTGTTGGTTGAAGTAAGGGCGCATACTTTTTGACACCTTCAAATCGGCAGGGAAAAGAACAAAACGAGGATCGGGCGACCACCAGATGATTTCTTCACCAGGATTAAACCAGGGAAAAATTCCATGCTGGTAAGCCAGCAGCAAGCGTTCCGGTCGCAAGTCACCTCCAAGCGCCAAGACGCCATTAGGGTCAGCTAAAGATGGGTGTGGGAATAATAATTCCTCTTCATCCAACCAAAAAATTGGCATGACTTCTAAATAAATTAAATAAATAAGGGCAATAGGCACATGGCCTAATTGCCCAATTTGTAGTTCTTATACTAGGCGTTTGATCGCCTAATTAGTGATATTCTGTGTGCTAAGTAGTATTAAAAAAGCTAGCTTCCACCTTCTATGACAGCAGATAGACCGCGATCAACTAAGGCATCTTTCTTAGGTTTCAAGACTGACTTCGGTGCTGTTTTCACGGTAGCCTTACCTTTGAAATGAATCAATAGCGCCAACTGCTCTGACTGTTCAGGAGAATGATCGAGCACCTCTTTGAAACATTGAATCACCCATTCAAAAGTGTTGTGATCATCATTATAGACGACCAATTGCGCATGCTCTCCTGTATCAGCATCAGCTACTTCATCTTCAACGATGACTTCTTCCAGTTCCTCAACAGCATGGAATGTCAACATACTACCTTTATTTTTTTGCCTGTCTCTTATACACATCTCCGAGCCCACGAGACCGAGGCTG
>CAJXUM010000175.1 GCA_913060855.1 uncultured Lewinella sp.
CTAGCGGAGCGATCGGCTCAAAGCCTGATGCGATTCTTGGAAGAAGAAGACATCGTCACGGTCAAAGATTATTTTGATCCGGCCCTTCGGGAACACTTGGGTGGATTTGTTCCCAAAGAGACACGTAATTTTTTCTGGATTACCGCACATTATGATCAACGTCCTTTGTACTCCCACTTTTATCATTGGTTCGAATTGGCAAGAATGGATAACGAACCGCATGCTAGTGAAATTAGACGGGGCCCATTATTGTATAATATCTTCGATTCTCGCAATGAAGGAACAGCTACCGCCGTGGAAGAAATGTTTATGCAAGCGGGTTTGTACGATGACGATCCGCGCGTGAGAGAAATCGTTTATATTATGATTGCGCAAAGAGCAGCCCGCGGACTGGGCTCACTGTACGCACATGCCAATGAGATGACGATGGAAGAAGCAGGTGGCATCCATTCCGAATATACGCCCCGCGGCTGGATGAAGACCGAAAAGGAACTCCTGATTTTCGAACAGCACCTGTATTTGCGACAGCCAGGCTACGGCACTAGTTATATCACCGGTAAATACCTGCTTGAAAATGCAATGGCTGATTTTGCAAGGGTAAAGGAAGCCCAGCCCAGCCCTTTTACCGTGAAAACCTTTTTTGATCAATTGAATTCGATCGGTAATATCCCCATTTCTCTAGGGCATTGGCAACTAACTGGCGTGAATGCGTACGAAGATATCTTAAATCAGTAAAACCATGACAGAAACAAGACCCATTCACCCCGACCTCCAAGTCGAATTACAATGGTATGATGATGCATTGATTGCGCTCTTTCTAGAACTGAGAAATAATATATTAACACTATATCCAGCAAGCAACGAACTCATCTATAAAACGCATGCCCTGACTACCGTCTTCTCGCCGAGCCCAAAACTCGGCGATGCATTTTGCCATATTCCCATCTACAGCAAGCATTTCAACTTGGGATTCAACAAGGGGAACCTCTTGGAAGACCCAGACCAATTGTTGCAGGGCACAGGGAAACTAATTCGACATATTCCTATTCAATCGAAGGCAGGTTTTCAAAACAAAAAAGTACAATCCCTGATCCATGCGGCCATCAACTTTTCGCTGGAGGACATGGATAAACCGTCTAAAATTATTGGTCAAAGTATCTCCAAGATTAAGAAGAAAAGTTAATGTGTGATTATTGGGATGTTGCGGGTTGGCGGGTTGCGGATTGGTCGGGTGCCAGGTCGCAACCCACCCATCCCCTATCGTCCCCGCAAAAAACTACGTTGCAATAGATTCTCCTTTCGATAAGCATTTTCCGTAAATGAAGCTTTCCAGTGAGCGATTTTATCCGCTTGTACAGGAGTGAGCCCTTGTAGGAAACCACTCAAGGTTTTTATGAACAAGGCAGGTTCATCCTCAAAGGCGAGATGTCCGGTGGATTCCCAGTACTCCTGCTGCGCGCTCGGGAATTGCTCAAACATAAGTTGGGCCTTCTCACTGGAATAGGCCAAGTCCCATTTCCCTTCAATAATGAGTGTGGGAATGGGGCAAGTTTTGAAAAGACCTTTCAAATCATACGTGAAATAATCATTGAGCATCGCTCGATAATAGCCTTTATCGTGCACAAATTCATAGCGAGCATACATAGCGATATCATCAACACTCCATTTACTAATGTGTCGCCTTTTCCAATCGCCATTAGAGAAAGCGTTGAACAGCATTTTTCGCTGTAGGGCTGGCGAAACCGCTTCGGTATGCACTGGTGCCACACGCTCACCGGCAATAGCGTATATCTGGGCGATCCGGGCACGCTCAGCTTGGGACAGGAAATCATATTGACGCGCACCCAATCCTATATCTATCGACATGGGCAAAGCTGAACTGAGTAGTACCATTCCCGTTATCCGTTCAGGGTACTTCAAGGCATATACCTGGGCAATCACACCGCCAAAGGACAAGCCCAAAATGGCCCACTGATCATAACCCAATTTCTCTCGCAGCTGGTCTAAATCTTCCACCGCTTGGTCAATCGAGTAGCCGGAAGGACCAGGAAGCCGATCCGACAAACCTACTCCGCGCAAATCATAAAAAATGACTTCGCTAAATTCTTTGGCAGCCTGAAAGTGAGGATGAAAATAATGATGACTCGTCCCTGGCCCTCCACTAATCAAAACTAGTGATATACCTGCCCCCATTTGCTCTACCCAAATATTGGCATCCCCCACCAACTCATACCGGCCTTTGAGGTCTAGCAATTCTTCATAACGAGGCACCAAGGGAACTTCCATCGATTTCTCATTCAGCGTTTCTTTTCGATCAAAAATCGTTTCTTTTTCTTGTGTGTGAGCAGTAACAAATAGGCAAAGGAATACCAGGAGCCAACTCAATCGTAGCGTAAAATTCATAATCAATATTTTTTGACGCCAAGCTGGTACATTTTGTGCTCCTGCGCTCTTAGATTCATGAATCGGGGAAGGATTTATCGATTATTTTTTGGGTATGAGATCGAAAGGCGGAAGGTGTCATTTTGGTATACTGCTTGAAGACTACATTGAAGGTAGAGAGCGAGCGAAATCCACTATCTAGGGCAATTGCAATCACTTTTTCTTCTTTCATTTCAGCTTGACTAAAGAGTTTTTGAGCATGCTTGACTCGGTGAGAATTAATCAAATGAGTAAAATTTTTTCCGGTACTTTCATTAATAACTTGGGATAAGGTTTTGGGGTGAACTGCTGCACGCTTAGCTAATTGTGCCAAAGAAAGGGAAGGATCTAAGAAGTGTTTTTCTTTCACCAAAAGCTGTTCCACTCTTTGCATGATGGCCATCCGATCGACATCACTCAAATGAGAAGAGGGGTATTTGGATGGCAGGAGTCTTAAGAAAACTTCCTGTTCCTTGATCGCCAAGAAAATCCAAGCAATGATCAAAAAGGAGAAAGAAATAGCTCCTGCTAAATAAACCGGAATATAGGCAAAGAAAACAAGGGCATAGATGGTCCACATCCCCCCAAGGCCAAGGCTCAATGATAAGTACCATCTACTCTCTGCATTTGAGCGGGGCATCTGTTGCCACCACAAGCCTAGACTCAATGCTACATAGATGAAAGACTGGCCCAAAACTAGGCTGTAACTTATCCGCCAAAGATCATCGCCAGTACCATTGGGCAAGACAGGACTAAATAGCACATAAGATAAGGTAGGTAAAAAATGTAGGGCGGCCCATTTCGGGCTTTTCAGTAAGCCCTGAAATAAACTTTTCCCATATAGATATAGAAGAGGTCCTATCGCCAAATTTGCGGCCAAACCTAAGTTTTTCACCACCAGCGGGAGCTCAATGAAATTATAAAAAACGGATTTAGTAATTCTGAGTGATAGACAAAATAATAGTAAGCCAAGTATGCGATTGGCGAACTGTCTTGTACCCTTCAAACGAAAAAGGACGACGCTAAAAAATAAACTTAGACTGAGACCAGAGGTAGCAAGAAAAAATAGGAATAATGACTCTGCTGCCATAGGAATTTCGGTTGGATTTCAGAATGGATTTTCTGCTTAAAAATAAGAATTTCCTACTTACAGAAAACAGCCAATAATGATACTGTTGTGCAAGGTATAATTTTACTTACCTTGCCAACTGAACGTATAACTTATGTCTACCTTATCTCTTTTCTCAGACGGCAGTGTGAATCCTAAGACCCAAGTGGGATACGGGGCTTACCTGGCTTTTATTGGTCCTATTCCTTCATTAGCATTCCTACAAACTCAAATCCACGTGCGTCGATTTGAAGCTACTTCCTCCACGCAATTAGAACTGCAAAATTTAATAGGCGCATTAGAAGAGGTAAAGGACAAAGCCACTAAGTATATCATTTATACTGATTCTCAACACATTATACGTTTGCTAGAACGTCGTAGTCGATTAGAGAAAAACAACTATTGTTCGAAGAAAGGAAAGCGACTCAAACAAGCCGATTTATACCAAGCTTTTTATCAGTTAATCGATCAATTGGCGTGTGAGTTTATCAAAGTAAAGGGCCATCAAGCTAGTCGACATAAAGAAGAAATAGACCAGGTTTTCACATTGGTGGATAAAGCAGCTAGGCTTGCTATTCGCCAGGAGAAACCGTCAGTTTGATGGCTACATTGTTCAAGATCACTTCAGGGGCGCCTTCCATTCCCGCTTTGAACATCGCCAACCCTAGCTGCTCAGAAGTAATCACCCCTTTTGAATAGAGGTTTTTCACCAGCGGATACAACTGACGCATCAAGCGATAGCTCCAATTGGGCTCTTCTCTTTTCTCCACCGGATAGATATAAGCTGGGCGAAAAATATACAATTGCTCGAAATCCTGTTGAATGAGAAAGTTTTCTGCCATTCCCTTAAAGCGAGCAAAAGCGACCCGGCTTTTCTCCTGCGGGTCAGCTCCTTCCCCACTCAAAAAGCAAAAGGTAGCTTGTGGACTGTGTTCTTTCAATGTAGCCGCAAAAGCTTGGGTAAAATCAACCGTAATTCGCTTGAATACATCATTGGCAACTTGGCCAGTGTATACCCCTATACAAAAGTAGGCGATATCCTGTGATTGGAAGTGCTGCTTTATAGCCGAAAAATCTGTGAAATCACTATGAATGATCTCCTGCAATTTGTCATGGACTACTCCAGAGGAGCGACGTGTGATCGAAGTAACCTTCGCAATTTCTTTCGAAGCCAAGCATTCTCGTAGAACAATTCCACCGACCATTCCGGTCGCTCCGGTTATAATTACATTTTTCATGAATAGTGTATTGAATTCTGTCCTAAATCTAGTGCTTTTTTCTTAGAACAAAACAGCAGCAGCATATCCACCATTAAGTCTCACTCCCATTTCCTATATTTGATGCTTAATACTTGTAAAGTGAATCAATGGTAGCAACGAAATCAGTGCAATCCGACACCCTAGCAACGGATGATCCTACAGTCCAAGGTGGATATTTTGTCTTAGGAAACACCCTTCCTGAACAGCTATTTATCGCCGAAGATTTTGACGAAGAGGCGAAGATGATGGCAGAAACCGTCAAAGCTTTTTGCCTCAAAGAAGTCATGACGCCCTTTTATCAAACCGGCAGAGAATTAGAAGTTACAAATGCTGAAGATAAAGCCGAAGTACTCGCCATTCTCAAACGAGCGGGCGAGCTGGGGCTGTGCAGCGTAAGTATTCCCGAGGAATATGAAGGGATGGGGCTTGACTTTAAAACCAACACCCTCATCTCTATGGCTTTATCGCATGGCCTATCTTTTGCGACCACGCTAGGCGCACAGACTTCAATTGGTTGTCTACCAATCGTCTATTATGGTACCGAGGCACAGAAGCAGCAATACTTACCCAAGATTGCGAGTGCCGAGTATGTCGCAGCGTATGCCCTCACGGAGCCCCAAGCGGGCTCCGATGCCAATGCCGGACGCACCAAGGCGCAGCTCACTGAAGATGGCCAAGCCTATCTCCTTAATGGACAGAAGATATGGATTACCAATGGTGGTTTTGCGGATGTATATATCGTATTTGCCAAGATTGATGACGACAAAAACTTATCTGCTTTTATTGTAGAAAGCACTTTTGAAGGGTTTACAGTCGGGCCTGAGGAGAAGAAGTTTGGGATTAAAGGCTCTTCTACTGTGCAGCTGTTTTTTGACAATTGCCGGGTACCAATAGAGAACCTATTGGGGCAAAGAAATGGTGGTTTTAAAATGGCCCTGACCATCCTGAATGGGGGGCGTATCAAAGCAGGTGCGGGAGGAATTGGAGGTGCGGCTTTTGCCGTGGAGAAGTCGGTGCAGTTTGCCAAAGAACGCAAGCAGTTTGGAAAGGCCATCGCCGAATTTGGCGCTATCCAGGCAAAAATGGCCAATATGGCCATGCAAACCTTTGCCAACGAAGCCGCCTGCTTCCGTACTGCCGACTTGATTGATCGCAAAGAACAGGCCCTTTTGGCCGCAGGCACGCCTAGTAATGAAGCCAAGATCAAGGCCATTAGCGAGTTTGCTATCGAAGCCTCCATTGTTAAGGTGAAGGGCTCTGAACTCGTTTGCTATGCGCTGGATGAAGCCATGCAGATACACGGTGGAATGGGCTATTCGGCGGAGACGGGCCTGAGCACGGGCTATCGGGATGCTCGGATTACCAAGATTTATGAAGGCACCAACGAGATCAACGCCATGTTGACTGTAGGTGAGTTATCTAAGCGAGCCTTACAAACTAAAGAATTGGATTTGATTGGTGCTGGCAAAAAGATACCAGCTTTCATATTGTCTCAGCTCAACCCCTTTCGCGACAAGCGCGATGTGATGATCCAAACGCGAATCGTACAAGGCTTGAAAAATGCCTTTTTATATATTTCGGGAATGGCTGGTCGACAGCTGAAGAAAAAGATGATTGATGAGCAAGAAATTATTCTGCATCTATCCACTTTATTGCAGGAAGCCTATGTCGGTGAAAGTGCTTTATTAAAAGTGCAAAAATTAGCCCGCAAACCCGGCCATGATCCAGCTCGGTTACAGATTCAGCAACAAATGGTACAACTCTATCTGTACCAGGCGCTCGCCAAAGGCCAAAAGGCGGCCTTTGATGCCATCGCTAGCTTCGCTACTGGAAGTCAGCAAAAGCGACACAATCGCATGATTAAACGCTTATTGAAACCTTATTATGTGAATCCGAAGGAATTGGGACGGAATATTGCGAAAGCCTTGGTGGAGGAAGGAGGGTATTCCTATTGAGCAGCTTATGGTAGGTGTTTTTACCTGTACTGGCGAGGTGATTTCGCTACTAGTTTTACTAATGTATGGTCTTTTGTTTTGAGCTCCTGCTCGTCGTCATTTATCCAACGTGCAGGAGCTCGTAAACTAGGCGGGCAAACAAGCAAGAGCTTGTCGCTAACAGAGGCAATAATTATTCCGCAAATAGGTTAATATTCTGTGTGAAACAAAACACCATCATAATAACCATGGCAGCAGCCAATATAAGTGGAAGCATGACGGCACTCGTATCAGTCTTCGTTCTATCCTCTTGAAAACTTACAGCAAGAATGAGCTTATTTATTACAGTTTGCATAATTGGAGATTTTAATTGCATTGGGTTGCCAACAGATAGGATGGCATCTAGCCACAACTACCATTCATTTGCATCCAAATGCATATGAGTAAAAGAGCGATTTAGTCGGTTTAGCATTTTTATAATGGGGTTGAATCTTTCTATAAAACATTCAACCTTTTACACAAAGTTAACCCAAAGTTTACATTAAATTAACATTGAGAGCAACTTTAACACTCCTTAAATATGTCTTAACTGGGTAATACCCAATGAATACGGGCTTCTTCCTACGCAAAAAACACTCGTGCTATTGAGTATTTATTTGTGTCCAAGCACCTACTTCTAAGCCTGTTTAACCTATTTTTGAACCAAATGCAGATGCTCCACTTAACATTGAAGTATGACATCCCTTGACCAACAATTGCTCGAACTTTATGAGAAAATAAACAGAAAGGAGAAGCTAAAGGTGCACCTGAGACACCTAAATGAAGTCATTGCGCAAAAAGAAACAGATCTAGTCCTTGTGAACAAAACCCTAGCGGAAGAACAAGCGGACTTAGACAAATTAGAAGATCAAAACCTATACACGACCTTCCTCTACATTCTAGGAAATAAGAAAGAACAGCTAGAAAAAGCCCGGCAAGATTATTTAGCTCAGTATATGCAGTTTCAGGGCTTGACCAATAACCTGCAAGCCTTAAAGGAAGAAACACTCAAGGCTGCGGCTATTATGCGTGGAATTGAGGGGAATGACTAAGCGGAAAGCATCAAGTTAGGCCTATTGGCGAATATAAGAAGGGCTTCCCAAGGCTATTTATTTCGTTAGCTTAGGTTATCAATTAAGATTCGCTGACTACCAACACTGCGCCCCAGGTTTACATTTTCTGAAAGGATGAGTACAGAACCAAACTTAAGCCTTCAGTGGCTTTTAACAAGGTTTCGGATGGGTTACCATATACCTTAGCTGAAAAATCAGTTATGGCGAGCAGGCGGCCGAAGTTATCACCAAGATTAGCCATATGTTCTAGGATTGCATCAGAGTCACGGTACTGCTCACGCACATGGCATTCTGTTTGATCTTGATTGAAAAACCAATCGTACTGCAAAGTACCCGTGTCTTTCTCCCTAACAATATTCATACATTCTGCTGCAATCGTTTTGAACTCCTCCAATTTGCCGCTATGAATTTTCAGGCTAACTGTCAATTGTATTTCTTTCATCAGTTATTATGGTTTAGAATTTGTAGAACTGCTTTTAAAATAAGAAAAATTCTACCATTCTACCCCCCAAAAGCACTTAGCTCTATTGTTATTTTTTTTAATAAGTACTAATTCCCCAATACCATTCCCTCATTCCCCACCCATTTGAACAGGTCTTGCTTTTGAATGGCGGCGGCCATGAGGTCAGGAAACTTATCCGGGGTGCAAGCGAAAACAGGGATTTGCATATCGGCTAGATGCTTGGCATTTTGCTTGTCATAGGAAGGGCTTCCTTGGTCGTTGAGTGCCAATAAACAGATGACTTGTACACCGCTATCCACTAATTCTTTGGCCCGCTTGAGCATTTGATCTTGGTTTCCCCCTTCGTATAAATCAGTGATCAATACAAAAATGGTATCATTCGGCTGCCGAACTAATTCCTGGCAATACCCAATAGCTTTGTTGATATCAGTTCCGCCTCCCATTTGAACACCAAAGAGAATATCCACCGGATCTTGCAAATCCTGGGTTAAGTCGACGATTTCCGTGTCGAAAAGGATCATACTGGTTTTCACATTAGGGAGGGAGGCCATGACGGCACCAAAGATGCCAGAGTAAACAATAGAGGTCCCCATTGAACCACTCTGATCAATACACAGAATAATATCTTTGAGCGATTGCTGTGATTTGCGGCCGTAACCGATCAGCGTTTCGGGAATGATGGTTTTATATTCGGGTTGATAATGCCTGAGGTTGCGCTTAATGGTAGCAGACCAATTGATATCTCCATGCCTGTCTCTTATACACATCTCCGAGCCCACGAGACCGAGGCTGATCTC
>CAJXUM010000176.1 GCA_913060855.1 uncultured Lewinella sp.
ATCTACACTATCCTCTTCGTCGGCAGCGTCAGATGTGTATAAGAGACAGATAAACACCTCTGCGACCAACAAATTAGGCAGGTAAAAGAAGAAGTCCATGAAATAATCAAATGGACCCTGAAAGGTAGCTGTATGACCGATACCGTCGGTGAAAAGAAACCAAAAACCATAATCCATCCTATATAGCCAAGAACCAATGGCTAAGGCAAACAATCGGATGGCCCAGGCACGATGCTTGTCAAGTTGTTTTGCTCTTGCTTGCCGATAAGTCTCAATCGCTGCCACGAACATGGCCACACCATAGCCGACAAAGCCGATATCCATTATCAAGCCTCCGATAGTCCCTTTCACGAAAATAAAGACTAGACCACCGATTGCCGTCAAGAGCGAAGCTATGATATATATCCGCCCCAACCATCGATGCAAGGCGGGATATTTCACCCGAATGGATTCGACCAGTTGGATGCAGCCCAGGATCAAAATAATCCCACCTGCTGCAAAGTGAATCCCGATACCTACCGTCGCGGATTCCGTTTTCATATCATAAAGCCCCGGTAAAATATCATTCCACTGAGCGGTATTACCTTTTAGCAAGGCGACAAAGTAAAAGGAAAGGATAAAAAGGCCGAAAAGAATCGTACTCAGCCAAACCGTAGCGACCAGCAGCCGTCCCGCCAGCTTGATGATCCCATCACTTGCCGTTTCTACCGTGGATATCGAATTTTCAGACATGGATACTAATTTGAAGTAGATACAGGTGAAAATAGCTAAATTCTAGGATCTCCAGATAAAGCTCTTAGTAGGGATCGATCATTGCATGGCAATTTTCAGTATCTTTGCGCCAAATTTAAATAAGCTATAAGAAAATGAGCACCAAGTTAGAAACGACTTTAGCGGAACAAATTGATCAGTTTATAGATCTCGCTTTGCAAGAAGATGTTGGCCCAGGAGATTATACTTCATTGGCATGCATCCCTCCCGATTCCATCAGTAAAGCAAAATTACTGGTCAAAGACCCTGGCGTGATTGCCGGCGTCGAAGTAGCCAAGGCCGTTTTTAAGAAGGTGGATCCTGCTGCTGAATTAGAGGTTAAAATAGAGGATGGAAGCCCTGTTAGTGTCGGTGATGTAGCTTTCATTGTGACTTGCAACTCGCAAGCCTTACTGAAAGCCGAACGATTGGTGTTGAACACGATGCAGCGGATGAGTGGAATCGCTACAAAAAGTAATCGCTTTGTCTTTGAAGTAGAAGATTTGGAGACGAAAATTCTAGATACACGCAAAACGACCCCCAATATTAGATTTTTAGAAAAGTGGGCCGTACGAATTGGTGGATGTCACAACTACCGGGATGGATTGTACGATCGCATTATGATTAAAGACAATCATATCGATGCCTGCGGGGGGATAAAGCAAGCGATTGAAACAGTGGAGCGCTATCTCTATGATAATAAGCTCTCCCTCGAAATAACAGTGGAAGTACGCAATCTAGTTGAGTTACACGAGGTGATGGACATCGGGAAAGTCGATCGAATCATGCTCGACAACTTTGAAATGCCTCTCTTAGTGGAAGCGATTGCCACCATTGATCGTCAATATGAGACGGAAGCTTCTGGCGGAATTACGATTAATAATGTCCGCAAAGTCGCACAGACTGGCGTTGATTATATCTCCGTCGGAGCACTTACACATTCCTCCATCAGTCTAGATTTAAGCCTGAAGATTATCAAGTAAGGAATTATGCTAAGTCGGGGTCTTCCCTGTAGCTAGGCTACGGGGTAAGAACGTAACATCATAGCGGCTAAGATTAGGAATGAGGCTATGATAAACCAAAAGCGAAAATCTTTTAGGTAATTCTTATTATCGGGTGTCATGATGTTATGAGCTTAAAGGCCTGTAAATCTATTTCATACGAAGGTTGGGGTTTGGATCAGTATTGAAACCAAATACATACTTGAGTGGACGCTTGACTGTGGTGCAATCAGACATACCTACCTACTGAAGTTATGGCCTAACTGAAAACAAAAAGAGTGCCAGAATTGGAATAGAGGAGTGGCAAGCGGAAAATAGGAAGTGAGTTGATGTATTGCGATGCTAACGGATCGGCAGTGTGATTTTTCTATAGATGAATGGGGAAGAGGAAGACAAGACTTTAGCATTAGATTTAGCTAAGTCTCAGGAGCGTTTCTGAAGTATAAACGGATATTCTAAGCCGAAACCAACTGCTGCTGCAACAAAGCCTGGTTAATCTGCTTGATCAAGCCTGGGCCCTCATAAATCAAACCCGTATAGATTTGTACCAAATCAGCACCAGCTGCTAACTTTTCAAGCGCATCTTCAGCCGTCTGAATCCCACCTACGCCGATAATGACAGCATCAGAAGGCAGTTTTTTTCTCAAGTACTGGATCACCGCAGTAGCTCGTGCTTTTACGGGTTGTCCACTTAAACCTCCTGCACCGATGTTTTCTAATTCGGCATTCGACGTCTGGAGGTCAGCTCTACTGATGGTCGTATTAGCGGCTATAAGCCCTTCTATGCCAGTTTCGGTCACAATATCTATGATATCATCCAATTGGCCATCGGTGAGATCAGGTGCGATCTTAAGCAACATTGGTTTGGGCTGAGGGTGCTGCTGGTTGAGGCTTTGTAATTGAGACAACAAAGCAGTGAGTGGTTCCTTTTCCTGTAAATCCCGAAGATTTGGGGTATTCGGAGAGCTGACATTGACCACAAAGTAATCAACATAAGGAAAAAGTGCTTCAAAGCATTTTATATAGTCACTCGTGGCCTCTTCGTTAGGCGTGAGCTTATTTTTACCAATATTTCCACCGATTACAATCCCTTTTGCCTTCTCGGTTTTTAATCGACTCACCAAGGCTTCTACCCCTTCATTATTGAAGCCCATTCGATTGATCAAAGCTTCGTCAGCTGGCAACCGAAATAAACGAGGCTGTGGATTTCCGGCTTGTCCTTTTGGTGTTACCGTACCTACTTCAATAAATCCGAACCCTAAGGCAGCCATTGGGCGAAAATATTTTCCGTCCTTATCAAAACCAGCCGCCAAACCCACCGGGTTTTTAAAATCCAAACCCATAATGGAACGATGAAGGGAAGGCGCTTCGACTTGATAGAAAGATTTGAAAAGATGGCTAATAACAGGAATGGCAAGTACTGTTTTTAAAAGCGTGATCGTGAGATGGTGCGCTTTCTCTGGCGCAAGCAGAAATAGTAGCGGTTTGAGTAATGTCTTGTACACGCGCAAAAGGAGTTTAAGTAGGCCCTCAAATAAAAAAGCCGGGTAGCAGTGTTTTTGCTACCCAGCCATAATCATAATCCCAAAAACTATTCTTGAACTCAAAAGAGTATATGATCACATTTGCAATCCCAAATATATGAACTTAGTTGCATAACTCCAACAGAATAAGCAAGAAAGCTTTAAGAAGCTTCTTCTTCGGAGCGAACTAAGAGCTGAAATCCATTGCCATGAATATTCACGATCTCGATGTTTCCATCCTTGCTAAGGTATTTTCGTAGCTTGGTGACAAAAACATCCATACTCCTGGCAGTGAAGTAGTTGTCTTCTCCCCAGATCTTAGTCAATGCTTCAGAACGAGGTAAAATATCATTCATATACATGGCAAACATACGTAGTAACTGCGCTTCTTTCGGCGACAGTTTTGATTTTTGCTCATCAGTACCATTTGGGTCCAACGTCAAGATTCTAAGTGGAAAATTGAAGTGATATCGCCCAATATTGAACTCTTTGACCTCTTCTCGTGGGTCTGCTTTTTGTTGACTTCGTTTTAAAACGGCTTGTATTCGATACAATAATTCCTCAGAATTAAAGGGTTTTGTGATATAGTCGTCCGCTCCGATCTTGAAGCCTTGTAATACATCATCTTTCATCGTTCTTGCCGTCAGGAAGATGATGGGCATCTCGGTGTCTTTTTCACGAATTTCCTTAGCCAGGGTGAAGCCATCTTTGCGGGGCATCATTACATCAAAAATACATAGATCATATTGCCCTTTATTGTAACTATCCAATCCCTGTGCACCATCGGTGGCTAGGGTGACTTCATAGTTGTGCATTTCCAGATAAGAGCGCAATACATCACCGAAATTCTGATCATCTTCAACCAGTAGGATTCTGTTATTAGCCATATGTACGATTTTTCGGTTTAGCTTTTGGTGTTTTGTTTATTAGTAAGGAAGCGACTCAAAAGAATCGACGTCCCATAGTTTTAATTCACAGCATTTTTTACTTCATGAGGGAAGGTGAGTATAAAACTACTTCCTTTCCCTACTTCACTTTTTACATCAATTTGCCCTTTGTGAGCATCCATAATGGCTTTTACATAACTCAAGCCCAATCCAAATCCCTTCACATCATGTAAGTTGCCAGTGTGTACGCGATAGAACTTATCAAAAATATGTTTTTTGGATTCTTTCGTCATACCCACTCCCTTATCAGAAACGATTACCTGTACGCCATTGTTTACATCACGTGTACTGATTGAAATTTCAGGTTGCTCAGGTGAGTACTTATTAGCGTTGTCAAATAAGTTATTAATCACATTGGAAATGTGTGTCATGTCACCTTCTATAATCGGGTGCATAGCCGCTAGAGAAGCCGTTGCCGAACCTTCTCGCTTTTCTACCTGGAGGCCAATATTTTCAACTGCACGGGCAATTATTTCATGGAGATTGACTTGCGAGACTTTAATCGAAACTTCCTTTCGATCTATCTGAGCCATTTGCAAAACCTTCTCCACCTGATTATTCATACGTTTATTTTCCTGTTTTATTATGTTAGCGAAGCGTTGAACTTTTTCTTGGTTGCTCGAAATCATCGGACTGGTGATAGAATCGGCCGCTAATGAAATCGTTGCAATCGGTGTTTTAAACTCATGCGTCATGTTGTTAATGAAGTCTGTTTTCATTTCTGAAAGCTTCTTCTGCTGGAAAATAACATTTACAGAATAACCGAAACAAAATAGGATCAATGCGCTAAAAAGTAAAGTACCAATCAGGTTGGGTAGCAAATCTCCCCAGACTAAACTATTCTGTTTAGGGAAGTCAATATACAGCATGCCAGGCGAAGGCATTTCCTCTCTAAATAAATGCACGCTGAAAGGCGAATTCCTCAATTGAGCAAAACTGGGTTGATTTTCTTCAGGGACCACAAAGTGGTCATTTACAATCACAAAAGACTTGGTCTTATTAGAGTATATCCCATAGTTGTACATCGTTTTCAATCCCTCATCCTCTAATTCACGCCGGATAATCCCCTTCAATTTATCGAGATTGATTCTTTCTTCGAGTAAATCATTGGCATACATGGACTTTACCTTGGCATATTTCTCATTTTTTGGCCGTAAACAATTGGGACAAAGGCTATTGTCTATCAAGTCACGGGGCTTGAGTTGTCCCCTAACGATATCAATACTGGTTGTGGATTGGTCACCACGGATTGTTCCAGAAATAGATAAGTCGATGGCCGCGTAGAGATCACTCGTAGAGGGATTGATTTGCATGCGGTCGATAAAACTACTGATGTAACTATTATTCAAATAATCGACGGTACTTTTTTTCTCCTCATGAATCAAACGATCTACTACAGAATTAATCGCCGATCGTACTTTGTTTTCGAATTTTTCCTCATTTACTTGTATAGCTGTACCAATCAGGCCTATTTGAAGCCAAACTACTCCTATTACAGCAGCAGCCATGATTCCCACTATCATCCAGATTGCCTTCTTGTCCATGAATGTTATTTATCCTGATTTTGAGAAAAACGTCCGGTTCTTCTGCCAAAGAGTGCCTGATTTTAAGGCCCTCTATTAAAATAGAACTCTGCAAGTCTACAAATTTACCTTTTCTGCTAACGCCAATGATCTACTTTAACAGAGTTTTAACTCGACAGGCTTAAGAAGCTAATTTTTTTCACACTTTGGCCCCTTTTATGGATAAAATAGGACCTAAATGGATTGTTTGTATAACCAGCAATAGTGGGCTACGTAATTTCTAGCTCACATTTTGACCATTGTTATATTTGAAACGTCTAACCTTTAGTCTACTAGCCATTAATAAAACAATGATCTATTTGAATAAGTTCTGTCTGAATTTGATCTACTGTAGAGAGGCTAGGATGAGGCATGTTGACACCTATCCCATTGGCAGAGATGCATCAATGGATACGAGAAAATCAATTTGTGTTGGCGGCGCTAATATTTCACTAGTTTGTATTCTTGTAAGGGAGTTGCTTTTTCACGAGCACATAAGCGTAGGAAATAGGTGCCTGATTTCAACTTTCTACAATCAAGAGTAATGAATTCAGCTATTGGAAAATTCTCTAAGAAAGCTCCTTTTTTATTCAAGAGCAGGATGTGATATTCGTCCACCTTTCCTTTTAGTTCAACATCTATTTTCAACTGCAAGGATTCTTTCAATGCATTAATGGATAAAGAAGGGTGTAGGCTTTCAATCGCTGCCGCTTTTAAAGTTTTAATTTTTATTCCTGGTTTATAGCCGATGTCGATACTATTGTTCAACGTACTTCTAGAAGCATAAAGTTTTGGTGCATTGGAAAACTGAGCATAGGTCTGATCACCACCGAAGGCTTGGTGAAAGGCTTGGGCTTGTAGGGTATAAACACTAGAGATAAAGCAAAAAAGTAGGAGATAGCGCTTTTTCATCATACTAAATTTGAGCATTGAGTAAAAAGATGAAACAGCGGGTGGTGATGCCTATTAAACCGTCAAAAAGATAGTTTAAAAGGTCTATTGAATCGATAGACTGGGAAGGTTAGATTAAAAAGTGTTGTTGCTCCACTTTACCTATCTTAAACAACTTCTATATATCGTGCTTCTAAGATAGGATTTTGTGAGATAAAAAGAAGTTCATCTCTGATAATTTTTACAAGGCAGCAAATTTAGCGGGCGGAAAAAAGCGCAGTGAACGATATGGGAAGAAAAAATAAAGCCTTGTTGGAGGACAGTAAAACCATCACTCAACAAGGCCCTAGAAAAAGTGTCTCAAAAGTCTCCTAGTATGGTTGATTAAATATCTTCGCTATTGTTCATTTTTATCATGATACAAAGCTAATGGAGAAAGAGACACACTGCGACCACATCTTGATGTGGTCGCAGTGTTTTTCTAGCGCAATTCTTTCAATTTTTCCTTATCGCATGACGACGAGTTGTTTCGATTTGATGGGCCGATCGTCTATTTGTAGGCTGACCGTGTAGATACCATTGATTAATTGATGGACGGGAAGCGGTATCGGACCGCTAGGGATAAGCTCCCATTTTTCTTGATGTACTGTTTTGCCAAAAATGTTCTGGATCCGAAGAATCGCCTGTTGACCTTCTGTCGGGGGAATTTCCACATAGGCATCCTCGTTGGTAGGATTAGGTAGCAAAATGAAGTTGGTCAAGGCGTTTTGAGCGGTTGATTCAAAGGCATCTGGATGGGGAGGTAAGACTCCTTCCTCTATCTCACATTCGATATGAAGGTATTCCATGACCAGGCATTGATTAGAATCTATGATTTTCACCACAAAATTGATCGGACCTGTACCCGCTGAATACAAAATATTGGCCGTGCTTTGTCCTGCGGTTATGGTGGCCTCACCATCGATTATTCCCCAATGATAAGTATAAGGTGCTTCTCCGCCGGAGACTTGTATGCCTAGGCTATTATTGACACTATTACAGTTGATCGGACCTTGATTCGTAAAAACGCCTTCCAGGTCTACGAAGACAATATTGATAGATTGCTTAGTCTCTGCACTATTACCACAAGCATCTGTGGCAATCCATCTCCTTCGTATTTGTTGTATGGTCGGAGAAATAGTGTGAAAGGTTTCTGTAAAATCAACATCAAAATCACTACAGCCATCGGCAATAACGATATCAGAAGCTGAAGGAATCTCTGATTCACAATAAATGGTAGTATCCCTCGGGTTATAAGCGAAAATCGGAGGACTTATGTCGATCGAATTAATGAAAATTATCAATTCGCTGGTATTTCCACACGGATCACTAGCTCGCCAGGTATATTGGTACTTCTCCAAAAAACCATCAACTGTACAAATTCCAGTCTGAACCAATTTGATGACCAATTGAACGTCAATATTATCACTACAGTTATCTAATACCTCCACCGCATCAACATCAAAATCAGGATAAGCTTCACCCTGGAAATCTACACAATTCTGTTCTATCGTTTGTCCTGAAAGAAGTTGATCTAAACGAGGATGAACAAATGCCATTGTCGGAGGCGTATCATCACGCTCGATGATGGTATGTACGCGTGAAGTGGTATTCCCACATCTATCGGTAGCTGAATAGATTCGTTTAATGATAATACCACAATCACCTGGTAATGTATCTTGTGTTAAGGTAGCTGGGATCATTTCATTCAAGCATAGATCGACAGCAACCAGTGATAAGGGGGCTGGGGCAGGTAGACCACAAGTATCTCGGGGGAAGTCAATAAATTCAGGCCCCATATCATCAATCAGATGTATGGTTTGCGTAGCTGTGCTAGTATTTCCACATTGATCTACCGCTGTCCAAACCCGAATCAAAGCGGGTTCTTCTCCTGTGCAGGAGCCCTCGGTTAAGCTGGTATCGTCAAAACTTAAATCAACTATCCCACTACAATCATCAACGGCTTCAACCATGGGAATAGGCGTCCCGCAAGTAAGGGTCAGTTTGGACGGAAAAGGATTGAAAGTTGGAGCCGTCTGGTCAACGACAGAGAGTAAAATAGAGAAACGAGAAAAGTTTCCACATTTATCTATTGCCGTTACTGATAATACCACCTTATGCAGGTAATTATCTCTAGGGCAGTCTCCACTAATGATCAAAGTGGTTTCCCAGGTGACTTCTTGAACGCCTACATTATCGGTAACCTCGAAGTCATTCCTCGTAAAAATAGGCACGCCAAGCGAATCCCCATTGCAATCGAAAGGAACTATAGCTTCTCCTCCAATCGGAATATCTTCTAAGCCTGGGTACACAATGCTAACTACTGGACTCTGTCTCTTATACACATCTCCGAGCCCACGAGACCGAGGCTGATCTCG
>CAJXUM010000177.1 GCA_913060855.1 uncultured Lewinella sp.
CTATCCTCTTCGTCGGCAGCGTCAGATGTGTATAAGAGACAGCTCCTGCAAGGGCGGTGCAGGCGATTGTTTACTTGGACACCTTATCTACTTCCCATTTCTTACGCAGCTTCCGCGGACTCTCTCCAAATGTTTCTTTGAAGACTTGCGAAAAATAAACCGGGGATTTGAATCCGACCTGATAGGCAATTTCTGAGATAGCGAGATCCGTAGTCTGAAGCAACTCCTTCGATTTCTGAAGACGTACCTTGCGAATATAGATAGCCGTAGACATGCCCGTCAACGCTTTAATCTTTCTGTGCACATGAGAACGACTAAGATGCACTACTTCTGCTAGCTCATTGACGGAGAATTCTTCATTTTGGAAGCCTTCTATAATCGCCTTTTCTATTTTTTTCATGAAGACATCTATCGGATTATCGACTGCTTTGGACTGATCCTGGCCATTCAGCAGAGCGGAACTATACTTCTGTTGCAAGACCCGCCGAACCTCCATTAACTTATTTAACCTGATTAGCAACTCGGTTTTTTCAAACGGTTTAACCAAATAAGCATCAGCACCTTGGTCTAGGCCCGTTAGTTTATCCTCCATGGCTGCCCGGGCGGTTAAAAGGACAATTGGAATATGGTTGGTCCGTACATCCGTTTTGATTCTTCTACACACCTCGAAGCCGTCCATTTTGGGCATCATGACATCACTAATAATAAGATCAGGTATCAGCTCGAAGGCTTTCTCGATCCCCGCCTCTCCATTAGCGCAAGTCAAGACCTGATATTCGTTTTCTAGACAAACCTTCAAGTAATAAGTGACATCTATATTGTCTTCAATAATCAATAGTACAGGTAGTCCATTTTTAGCGGGAATTACGGTCTCCTCAATGGGGCCCTCTGTAATGGTCCCGACCTGAAATTCCTGCGGCCTAGGAGAAGCCATCAACGGCGCATCATTTTGTATGGGGAACCTTAGAAAGAATGTACTTCCCTTACCCAGTTCACTTTCTACACTAATCGATCCATTCATAAATTCTACCAGTTCTTTGACCAACGCCAATCCTACGCCACTACCTTGGTTTTCGTACGTAGGATTGGCTTGATGAAAACGATCAAAAATTAGCGGTAGATCTTCAGCGGATATACCCATTCCATTATCCTTGACTTGAATCTCCAAGCTTGCTTTGCCGGATGAAGCGAGTTGACTCACAACTACCATTATTTTCCCCTGCTCTGGTGTGAATTTTATAGCGTTAGATATTAAGTTGGTGACGACCAGCTGTAATTGCTTAGGATCAAAATCCATAATCAACGGCTGCTTCTCTGCTTGAAATTGTAAGCTAATGTGCTTCAAACCAGCCAATGATTCATGCGCTTGCAAAAGGTATTTCAGAAAAAGGGTGATATCGCTCTGCTCCAAAACAGGTACTAATTTTCCCGCCCTTAATTTTGACAGATCAAGAATCTGGTTAACCAGCCCCAATAGCTTTTGACTATTTTTCTTAATGAGGTTCAATTTCTTCTGTGGTTGGTCTTGCAAGTCTTTCTCCAATTCATCCGTCATCCCTTGAATCACTGTCAAGGGCGTTCTAAACTCATGTGTAATATTTGAATAAAACCGAGTCTTAAATCTATCGAGTTCTTTGAGCCGAAACGTTTCTTGCTGTTGTAGTTTTCGATCCAAACGAAATCGGTACGCGTAATAGCTGATGGCTGACAGGACTAAGATCATCAAGGTGTAAGCCCACCAAGTTTGGTACCATGGCGAAAGAATTGTGAAAGAGAAGGTGGTCACTTTCTGCTCCCAAATCCCATCGTTATTAGCGGCCTGGACCTTAAAAGTGTAGGTACCAGCTTGCAAGCCCGGGTAAAGGATATTCCGAGTTTGACTCCCTTCATTCCAATCGGGGTCTAACCCCTCAAGGATGTAGCGAAATCTATTTTTTTTCTCCTTCGTATGGCTCGTAGTGGTGAAATGAAACCGAAGAAAATTCTTATTAAAGGGTAGACTCAGGTTTTGTGGTAAGCCCCCGTCCCCTTCCTTATTCTCTGCAAATCGGTAAATATCTTCTTTGCCCTCGAATAGTTGAACTTGCGTAATAAAACTATTCGGTGCAACGGGGTTGATCGGCAAACTATACAAAGGAAAAACCGTAATTGCCGTAGTACCCACCGCCCATAACATACTATCGGTACTTTCTAAAAGTTGCATCTGTGAGGAGGGTTGATTGAGCCATCCATCGCTCTCATCATAGCATCGAATCAGCCATTCATTTGAGGGATCAGCCAAGCAGCAAATTCCGCTCTGACTGACGGCCCAAATTTGGTCCTCTTCATCCACATGAACATTTAAGACGACATCACTTAGTAGGCCATCTTTGGCAGACCATTGATGAATAAGAACGGGTTCATTTTTTTCATTAAACCGGCATTGCCACAAGCCTTCTCCTTGCGTACTCAACCAAAGTTGATGCTGAGTATCGATTGCTAAACCCGTGATGATCGGATAGGGGGTGACTGGAGCCGGAAAAGACCAGCTGATTAATTTGTTTCCCTTTACCCTAAACAAGCCTTTATCACTTACCGCCCAAATTGTACCATCTGGGCTTTCCATGATATTTTGAAAAAGCGGGAAAGCATCTCCTTCAAATTCGGCTATGAAGTTTTCAAAAGTAATTTCACCTTGATCATCCACTTTTATCCGCGTAATCGCATGTTCTCCTCCCGACCATAACCCTCCATTGCTATCTTCATAGAATAAGTACTGCCCTTTATCGGCCAGGCCGTCTTTGACTTGATAAGTTTCTTGGACGCCTTTTCTATCTACTATAATTCCCCCCATACTGGTTCCATACCATATCCAACCTCTTTTATCAGCGTATATGGCTCCTGTAAAAGAATTGTGAGGGGCATCAATACTTACAAATGGAGCAAATCCATCGTCTTTCACCTTTAGAATATGTTCTTTACTACTCCCAATTAGGATTTCATTATTGGGGAGTTGCGCTATGCTATAATTAGCGTGTAGCAATGGATCATCAACAACTGACCAGGTTTTGAATGGAGTGGGTGTTAGTTTCAATAAATCCCCCTCAGCTCCAATCCAGAAATTACCTTCCCGATCCAGGATCATCTCTTTGAAATAAAGGTGTGCATAAGTGCTAAATGTATGGAGGGTATCCCATTGGCCATTATTTCGTTCCAGCAAATCCATTGCCGTTAAAAAATAAGTACTGGAATCTGTCTCAGTCATAATAGAGGTGGAAGGATCTGTCATCCTATGAAACTGCCCTCCTTTTTGCAGCATAGCTCCAATATGTTCAGCCCCCCAGTATATGCTATCCGCATTGATGGCCACTACGACATTCGTGCCATGTGAGTTTACCCGACCCGTATAATGGAGCTGCAGATCTGTTCCGTCAAAAGAGGCACGTTGATTATCAAGCGCCAACCAGACCTTCCCTTTATCATCGGTATCAATATCCCAAACCCAAAAGCTAGCCATTTTGCTTTCCCATTCCTCCTGACTCACTATTGGATGATGGGTTATCTTCTGCCCGCTCTTGATCTTTTCTAATTCACTTTCGGTCAGCACAAAGGGTACAAAATTAGATCCGCCGACCCAGAGTTCATTGGCTTGGCTTACATGCAAAGCCCTGACTCCATATTGTTGGAATTGAGTCGGATGAAATTGCCCCTCTTGGTAAAAGAAAAGCCCATTTACCCCACCAATCCATAAGGTGCCAGCCTGATCTTCTATAATACTATGAATTTGACCTAAATAGCCTTCTCCTACTTTTGTAAAGTTTTGTACTTCGTAACTATCAAGTTTACTAACCCCGGGTTGAGTACCCACCCAGATAAAACCATCCTTATCCTGGTAAAGCGCAGACACATCTGAAGAATTGAGGCCTTGTTTATTACCCAGTGATTCTACGATATATCGGGGAGACGATACCGTTTGGGCAATAGCTGGCAGGGAGACGAGATAAATCCCTAGAAGGAAGGCTATCCTAATAAGTTTGTTTGTGTGTTGACTATTTATCCATGTCCTTCTGTAAGGCATACCGGGCAGTAACGACATCCAAGGTGTTTTTCACATGTTTTAAGGTTGGGTTCTTTTTCATCAGAAAGAGTCACGGCCTGTTTTTCCAAAATACAACAATAGCTTAAGATTTTGATAAAATAGCGAAAGTTTACTGCAATAGTCGTAGCTAGATTTGTCCTGCCTATATCATTAACTACATAAAAAGCACGCTCTAAAACGTCTATGCCCAGGAATTAGTGACTTAGATGAACTTACTCGTTTCATCCTTCCCTTTTCGTACTAGGATACTGGGCAAAGCATTCGATATCCCATGGCTAAACGCAATAAGGTAATTCCAAAGAAAACGTTCCTAAAACCATAAACATCACATTATCATGAATGAAGAAAAGTTAAATCAGCTATTAGGAAAAATGGTAGGTGACTTGGGCGCCGCCGTAAATGGAGCCTTAGTTATTATTGGCGATAAGCTAGGACTTTACAGAAGCTTGCACAAAGATGGGGCTATGACGAGTCACCAACTAGCCAAGGCGACCGGTACAGCCGAGCGTTACATTCGCGAATGGTTGTCCGCCCAGGCTGCGCAAGGCTATGTAGAGTATAATTCCACGGATAGCACTTTTTCACTCAGCCCTGAACAAGCCATGGTATTTGCTGATTCCGAAAGTCCTGTGATTATGACAGGAGGCTTTTATGCCGTTTCTTCCGTTTATCACGATGAGCCACATGTAGCCGAAGCCTTTAAAACAGGCAAAGGAGTATCATGGGGCGATCACTGCAGCTGCCTATTCTGTGGTACCGAAAAATTCTTCCGCCCCTCCTACAAGCACAATCTAGTGCAAGCTTGGATCCCCGCCTTGGACGGCGTTGAAGAAAAGTTGAAAAAAGGAATCAAGGTGGCCGATATCGGTTGTGGCCATGCGGTATCTACTATGTTAATGGCAGAGGCTTACCCGAATTCTACCTTCGTTGGCATGGATATCCATCCCCCATCGATTGAGCATGCCACCCGTGTAGGCAAAGAAATGGGCCTCACTAATGTGAGTTTTGAGATAGCCGATGCGACTAACCTTAGTGGTAGTGGTTTTGATTTTGCCGCCAGTTTCGACTGTTTGCACGATATGGGCGATCCTGCCGCAGTGGCTGCTCAGGTGAAAAATATATTGACGCCAGATGGTAGTTGGATGATCGTAGAGCCATTCGCCAATGATGATCTTGCCGATAATCTCAATCCAGTAGGTAGCACCTATTATGGATTTTCTACCATGGTGTGTGTGCCATCTTCCCTTAGTCAACCCAACGCCAAAGCACTGGGCGCCCAAGCCGGTGAAGCGCGGGTACGGAAAGAGGTGATCGAAGGTGGCTTCAATCATTTCCGTCGTGCTTCTGAAACGCCATTCAATTTGATATATGAGGCGCGGTCCTAACGATAAGCAGTAAATAGTATGGCCTTAAGTGCACCGCCCGATTTACCGGTACGCTATCGAGCGGTCGCACAAGGTCTCTATTTCGCTATGGATCAACCTCTAAAACTTTCAACGCTACCCATTGAGATTTTACATCCTCTGATCGTTCGTTGAACAGGAAAGAACTTTCTATCAAACAGCAATACTTACTTAATCTAAAAAATCAAAAATGCAATCCATCCAAAAGACCATTTCTTTCTTTTTACTATTACTCTTCTGCCTGCTCGGTATTCAGGAAACCGCACTCGCTCAATTGAGGAATAATAGGAATAATACAAACACAAAAGCCCCCACTAAAGTCGCGCCAGTAAAGAGTCAATCACAAATTACAAAAGAGGTGGAGCGCCACTTCAAAGGTATGAAGTATAGCTACGATATTCTGAGTGACGATCGATCAAAAATTAAGGCTGTGCAATCCTTTCAAGGAAAAGGGACCGCCAAAGGTAGGGCAGGTAAGAGTATTCAATATAAATGGTATGTCACCACAGACAGTAAAGGATATATATTACACATGTACGCCGGGGACAATAGCTCGTTTAATTTTGAAGGAAGCATGGGCATCAAAAGAGGAGATCACGGACGCAGAAGATCAGCCTGTCTTGGAAAAAAGGGAGAAGATCAAAAACGGTGCCTTCGTACGCTCTGGGCTGATACCGTCACTGACTGTTTACTAGCAGGGAGTAAGAAAAAAGATTGTAAAACAGATTGTTGGTACAGAGGAGGTTACTGTTTAAAATAGGTGCTTCCAATTCGCCTTTGTTATGTCATTAATGAGTAGAACTATCCAAATCGTAACGTGCCTGAAATTTCAGCTTCTAACGACCATTCTAATTAACCATTTGTCAACACTCCAAACAACCAAACAACCCGCCTGTCACATCACCTCGACTGGTATGAACATTAATGCACAGCCATAAAGTGTTCATCCAGGATAGGTGTTGTGGGAAGGGGGATAAATTTGTTTCTCAGCTACAGCGGCTGGTTTGATAATCAAAATGTGCTTGTTCTATGCTAAATCTACTTGCCGAAGGTCAATACAAAAAAAAGTTAATTAGTATCGTCATTCTTCTATTCTTAGGTCTAAACAGCAACGCCCAGAAAGGAAGCTTTGTAGAGACTAACGGTGTGAAAATCTACTATGAAATTCATGGTGAGGGCGAGCCCTTATTACTCTTACATGGTTTCACTATTAGTGGTAAATCATGGGCACCGTGGATCAAAGATTTATCCAAGGATCACCAATTGATTATTCCAGACTTACGAGGCCATGGCAACTCCACCAATCCATCCAAGGCATTTACACATAAAATGGCGGCCATAGATATGTATGGCCTGATGGATCATCTGAAAATAGATCGTTTTCAAGCCATGGGACAGAGTTCAGGCGCCATGACCCTGATCCAGATGGCTACAATGGACAGCAGTCGTATTTCTTCCATGATACTCGTAGCAGGGACTTCTTTTTTCCCCAAGGAAACCAGGGATTTTTTAAGTGGTGTAAGCTATGAGACATATCACGGTTCTAGCACTTATATGAAAGCACTACACCCAAGAGGTGAGGAGCAAATTCGAATGATATTGAAGCAATGGAGTAATATGTCAGAAAGCTATGATGATATGAATTTCACCGCTCCTTTCTTGAGTACCATTCGATGTCCAACATTGATTATTCATGGAGACAGAGACTCTTTTTTCCCGGTGGATATTCCTGTATCCATCTATCAAGCCATTCCAAAATCCTACCTATGGATTGTCCCAAATGCTGGGCATATGCCAGCTGGCATCTATGACCGAAAATCCATTTGGTCGGACATCTTATTTAAAGTTGTTACTGATTTTTTTGGCGGAAACTGGAAGTGAGTATTTAAAGCAACGGATTGGCATTCAGGAGCCATTAGATTGACACATATGTTAAAGCTGGAGGCCACCCGACCTCAGCGCTTATTATACAAAACCTTGGGTGCAACCTTTAATGAAAATGAAAAATATGAAAAATTCCTCCAGAAGGGGTTTCCTAAAGAAAAGCGCTTTAGCTAAGAGGATTGTCCATCGCTCTTATTACATCATGCGAAAAATCTCAATCTCAAGAAGAGAAAAAGGAAAATTAGACGATAGGGCAATGTATGCAGAAGAGGGCGTTCCAAAAATAGAAGATACTCCAGGTGCTGCAGATTTGATTGAATGACTTTGGGCCGAGCATTGTCAACAATTAAGTATGACTATAAATTAGATATCAACTAATAATTACAAAATGAGTGAACTTTACGGAGCAGAGCACAGGCGTTTACAGCAAGCGTTTGATACAACTAAATTAGCTGACAGAGTTGATGAAATGATTGTCTTGTCTGAAATCACACCGCAGCATCAAGCTTTTATTGAAAGTCGAGACATGTTTTTTCTATCCTCTATCGATCATCGTGGTTACCCTACTTGCTCCTACAAAGGAGGGACCCCTGGGTTTCTTAGAGTTGTCGACTCTAAAACCCTTGCATTCCCAAGCTACGATGGCAATGGGATGTTTCTTTCCATGGGCAATATAAAAGCGAATGATAAAATAGGGATGCTGTTGATTGATTTTGAAACGCCCCATCGCGTTCGAATACATGGTACCGCAAGCATAGACAAGGAGGATCCCTTGATGAAAGAATTCAATGGTTCTGAATTAGTTGTGCGTGTTACGATCACAGATTTTTTTGTTAATTGTCCCCGCTACATTCATACCTATCAGCGTACCGAGACTTCTAAATATGTGCCTCAGGCAGATTTTGAAAAACCATTGACTCCTCAATGGAAACGTATTGATGCGGTACAGGATGCCTTGCCTGAACGGGATAGTGAAATATCAGCACAACATGGAACAATTACACCAGAAGAGTACGGAGAACTCCTTATGAAAGGAAAAGGTTGAATAATACCCCCACAAGCACTTATTCTAATATTCAACACCCTACTTTTCTTAAAACAACAAGAGAATGGCTGGAAATTGGAAGGATTAAAAATGTCTACAACACTGTGTATTCGTCACCTCATTACTGCGCAAACCTTGCCCGTTGCTATTCCGCCCTACACTGCATATGGTACAGCAACGGGCAAGCAATATGCAGGCACCTAAGGAAATAAAATCAGAGTGTCCATCCAATATTTTAAAAGAAAATCTCTATACGTCCAATCATTTGTTTTGAACATCAAGAACAAGATAGGGACGGAGAATTTCTCTTAACAGACTACCCCTACTTTATGAAAATCTCAAAATTTATTCCAATACTACTACTTTTAGTAGGTTTTGCAGCTTGCAAAACCCAAAACCTCGCCGTACAGCCGGAAACGGAGACCGTGGCGGTCGACCAGCCTCGATCGGCCGATATCAGGGGCGAAGAACTCCACTACATCGAGGAGGGTGCGGGCGAACCTCTGATTTTCATCCATGGCACAATCGGTGACTATCGGGCATGGGTTTCACGTATGCAGCCCTATTCGGAAGACTATCGTGTAGTGTCCTATCTGTCTCTTATACACATCTGACGCTGCCGACGAAGAGGATAGTGTAGAT
>CAJXUM010000178.1 GCA_913060855.1 uncultured Lewinella sp.
GAGATCAGCCTCGGTCTCGTGGGCTCGGAGATGTGTATAAGAGACAGGCGCATGACTAGGTAAGGCGGAAGCAACCTATTGAGTGGCTGGGCTGTTTGCTATACTGATATGAATTAGCAAAAGATTGCTTAGTATTGTGTTGATATGGAAACAGCCACCACCTTTATAGAAAAACTGAGAACAGCAATAGCGGCGGATACATTCGTAAAGCTAACCTTGAGCAAATCAGCAGCTAAGGATAAAAGCTTGCGCAATATCTTTGTCCGACAAATTGAGCTCAAGGGACAGCCGATGCTTTCCTTTACCCTGCGGTATATCAGCCGAGATGAAGTCAAGAACCATCCCATAGAGGAAGGAATGGCTATGATCGGTTTGTGGTTGGGAAATGACTTTCTCAATGGAGATCTTTTTACCCTTTCCGAAGATGTATCGATCCAATATAACCGGAAACGAAAAGCTCGCTTATTCGTGAAGCCGGCAAGCCATATAAGCAAGCCTACTCCAACGCATGATAAAGAAAAGAAGAGAATGATCACTGCCGAAAGTGCTAATTACCTAACGGCATTGGGCATAGCCAATCAGGAAGGACAAATCTTGAAATCGGGCCAAAAGAAATTTCGGCAAATCAATAAATACATTGAAATCATTGATAGTTTATTGTCACAACAAGAGCTAGGCGATCATCCTCATATTGTGGACATGGGATCGGGCAAAGGCTATCTTACTTTTGCCTTGTACGACCATTTACGGAATAATAAAAAAGTAGACGCTAGTATGGTAGGCATCGAGCTCCGCCCAAAGCTAGTGGAGTTTTGTAATGAATTGGCTCAGTCTACTGGCTTTGAAAAATTGCATTTTTTAGCGCAAGATATAGATGAGTATAAGGCCGAAAAAATAGATATGCTGATTGCACTCCACGCCTGTGACATTGCTACGGATATAGCTATTGCAAAAGGGATTAAGGCGGGCGCAGCCACTATCGTTGTGGCCCCTTGCTGTCATAAGCAGATTCGGAAGGCGATGAAATGTCAGACAGCCTTGCAGCCTGTATTGAAACACGGAATATTGGAAGAGCGCCAAGCCGAATTGATCACGGATGGCATCCGAGCTTTACTGCTAGAAGCACATGGCTATAAAACCAAAGTCTTTGAGTTTATCTCCACCGAGCATACCCCAAAGAACTTGATGATTACGGCCACTAAAGCCCCACCCAAGCCTGATGCTTTAGAACAAATAGCAAAAAT
The DNA here is from genome assembly GCA_913060855.1 of uncultured Lewinella sp. Classification (GTDB taxonomy): domain Bacteria; phylum Bacteroidota; class Bacteroidia; order Chitinophagales; family Saprospiraceae; genus DT-111. The sequence continues at coordinate 1,245 of CAJXUM010000178.1, forward strand.
TAAAGCTGATTTTGGTATTGAATACCACTATTTGGAGAAGCTGTTGGGAGATTAGATATCTATTTTTTTCCCGTCCTTATATAGTGTAAAGCGATCTTCAGGCTCTCCATAGGCCATGACTTGATTGATAGCCCAATCTAGGGAATCCACTATGTTTTCACCTCTTGCAAGCGCAGAATAAAAGCCAGTGCTAAAAGCCAGTGCTGCCGCGTCCTTTATTTCATGACTAGTACCAATGACACTAACACCAACCTCTGATACTGCCTTAGCCTGCTGTTCTGAATGACAAGCATTAAAAATAACAGCCTCTATGGGTATATTTTGACGTTGAACCATTGTCTTAAAAGTCCTGCGTAATACCGATGCCTTTACAAAAAAAGGATTCCGTTTAGTTTCGTCAAAAAGGATAATACCTGGTTCCTCTTCCTGTATTCCTTTTTTCTTGTTGTCCTCTGGCTTACCAATACCACGAGTTCTGTAAGCCTCTACTACTTCTGGTACTTTTAAATCTCCATGTCCTGAAAAATGGACAATCCTGGGTTTAGTATCATAAATGGCTTTTGAAAACTCTGAAAAGGAAATGGCTCGTTCACTTTTAACCTGAATTGCACTGTGCTGCAATTCAATGGCTATATTTGAATGCTCATCCTTCAGCTTCAACAAAGCCGTTTGCGAAGGATTGGCACTAAGAAATAAAACCACATCACTTTTCACAGCCTCCGGTTTCTTTCCATTTCCCACTGCAGAATTGTCTTGAGTTGGAGTAGGTTCTTCATTCAATAAAGAAGTATATTTCTCTGGAATATCCTTTTCATCGATTTCCTTAAAGCTATCACCCAAAACACTAGTTATAGAAGAATTAATTTTCGCCCTACTCACATCGTAACTATCATCTCGAATAGTTCCACCTAATTTAGCCTTTTCATTACTATAGTATTGCCCAGAAATCACATACAACATATTTTCTGTATCACTGCTTGCATACTGGGGAGCGATCTCTATCATCAACTCAATGGCCGGCCCAAGGTGGCCTTTAGCTATTAATCTTCGAATAATCTTTTTTGACATGGGGCTAGAATAATATAAAACGTAATGCAATAAACTGCGATGAAAACCCTACCAAATATCCACCATACACATCAAAAGGCTGATGCGCATGTAAAATCAAGCGCGCCGTCCCAACAACTCCAGTCATTAAAAGAGTGAATAACAACAAAGCATTCATACTAAGCTCAAATGTACCAATGATCGTAGAGTGTAAGACAAAAGAATCAAAATTTGAAATCGCCATCGTAATCACCACCATCCCTAATAATCCCCCCATCCCCACGGCATGCGCACTGATTTTAGAGAAGATATTGATAAAAAAGGCGATAAACAAACCAATCACTGCGCCCAACATAAAAGAAGTGAAGGTGCGTGGAATATTGGAATTATTCAAAAAGTTATAAAACAACCAGAGGTAAAAAATGGCCGTAATGATATACGGCCCAATTCTCTCCTCTGTTGTTTTCATTTCCACCGACTGAATAAAGCCTAAAAACCGTAGCATAACCACGGCCACGGCAGGTATAAAGAAAGTGGACAAGAAAATCCGAAGGATTAACTCCTTGCTGTACTTATCACCAATACTATTCACCCCAAAACCGAATGGATCTACTAGGAGCAGAATCACCAACATGTAAGTGGTGATCAGCAAAGGATGAAAAATAAAAGAAACAATCTGTGCTAATGATCTCAACATACTGCAAAGATAATATTCTATAGTTGAAGCGTATCACTTGGGGCAAACCCCATACCCATTCAACGTCTTTAATAATTGAGCCTTCTTTTGATTATTTCCTGTAATCTAATGGCGGCTCACGGTCGCCCAACAAAGCTTCATATTTAAAACTCTTCCCGCGGCGCTTTAACAACTCCGCTTTTGCCTTTTCTGCTAGCTCAGGATTTTCAAAAATCTCGACAGCAGCCAGTGCCATCGTCTTAGCAGCTACCATCATTCCTTTGTGACCAATGCTCATTCCTCCTGCCGCTACGGCTTGCCAACTATGCGCAGAGGTTCCTGGAACCCAAGTTGCCGCTCGCATGCCCGCCGTTGGCACTACCCAACTAATATCTCCTACATCGGTAGAACCTCCTTGCCCTTTTTCCCTTACTTCGAAAGGCGCAATTTGTTGCGCAGCGGCAGGGCTCAGGGTTTCCGATGAATAGCTAGTCATAATTTTGGTGGCAAAGGCCGTCTCCTCCGCTGTGTATGAGACTCCACCAATTTCCTGTAGCTTACCATGCATTACTTCACCCAACGTTTTATTGGGCAATACATTATAAATTCCGTGGATTACCTCAAATTCCATCTTCGTACCAGTCCCAGTAGCGGCACCTTCAGCAGCTTTTGTTACTCGATCAAATAACTTGCGAACTTCATCCATTTCTGGATGCCGCACATAATAATAAACCTCCGCAAATTCCGGCACTACATTCGGTGCCTCGCCTCCTCTAGTGATTACATAGTGAATACGAGAATCTGGCAACATATGTTCACGCAAAAGATTCACCATATAGTTCATCGCCTCAACGCCATCCAAAGCAGATCGGCCGTTCCAAGGAGAAGTCGATGCATGTGAAGCATTACCATAAAATCGGAATTTTGCTGATTTATTCGCCAATGAAGAAGTAGCACTTGCAGCATTGCTACTACCTGGATGCCAATGTAAAACCGCATCTACATCATCAAATAATCCTGCTCGCACTAAGTATACTTTCCCTGCTCCTCCTTCTTCTGCGGGGCAACCAAATAGGCGGATAGTTCCACTAGTACCAGTACTGGCCAACCATTCCTTGACAGCCATTGCTGCTCCTGAAGACCCCGCTCCAAACAAATGATGCCCACAGGCATGACCCGCGGTTTGATCTTCTCTCAGCTCCCGAACAGGCACGGCTTGTTGTGAAACACCAGGTAATGCATCAAATTCCGCCAATATCCCAACGACAGGTTTTCCTTGTCCATAGGTGGCGACAAAAGCAGTCGGAATCCCCGCTACACCGGTCTCTATTGTAAAGCCGGCTTCCTTCAACATTTTTTGCAAAAGCTCAGAACTTTGGTGCTCCTGATAGCCTACTTCTGCCCATTCCCAAATCTGGTGAGCCACATCGGAAAGCTGCTCTTTTTTTTGCGTCAGCCCCTCCAACATCTTTTGTTCTGCTTTATTACTTTTTTGTCCTAATAGTGCACAACTGAAGAGCATTAAGAATAGTATACTAGTTATCTTATTCATTTTACTATTTGATTATCATAATGAAAATGAAAGGTAAGGATAAAGCCTAAAATAAACAATGGGAGCTCTCTACTTCCTTGGTATTTCCGACAATGAGTTATAAAACAAGAGGTTAATAAGCTATGATTCCAGATATTCTTTACACTCCCAGTATCATTTTAAGTGATAAATCCTATATCTTTCGACTGATAAAGCACCCAATAACAAGCTTGTATAGCCGCTCGTCAAAATCTATTTTTACTCGACATTATTTGCCTATGGACCTTCGAGAAACTATCCTAAAAGAACATTCCAAAGCCAATACTTTAGGAATCACCCAGTGGGTAGGAAATAAGCAAGATCGTTTTGATCTGCTCATGGATTTATTTTTAGCGGATGAATATCGGGTTGTCCAACGGGCAGCCTGGGTGGTCAGCGAATGCGCCATACGGAATCCGGCTTTGATCTTGCCCCATTTGGGCGCGGTATTGACAGCCATGGAGACGCCCGTACACGATGCTGTGCTCCGAAACAGCCTGAAAGTTCTCGCAGAATTGGACCTCCCCGAAGAACATATGGGAAAAGCAGTCAGCATTAGTTTCGACCTTTTGGCCCACCCTAAGTCGCCTGTTGCGATCAAAGTGCATGCCATGCAAGTCATTGCCAATCTCTGTGTTAAGGAACCTGACTTAAGTGAAGAACTAAAACTATTGATTGAGGATCAATGGGAAGAAGGGACTGCTGGTTTCAAGTCAAGAGGGAAAAGGATACTCAAGCAATTGGAAAAAATCAAGAAAACTTAGGGCAAGTAGGGGCTATTTAGAACTGAAAATTACTGCTTATATTTATTCTTCTAACCAGTACATTATCATGCGTAATCACTCTAAACTCAGTTTACCTAAGGTGAGATTAAGCTATACATCGACTGACGATCCTTTCCTAAAAAGGGTATTGATTAGTACAATTGAGCATGCCACAGGTCGAAGGCGATTGGAGGGAATCTATAGCGAAATCAAAGCCGAAAATCCCAACTCATCTATGCTTTGGGATTTACTTTTACAGAAGTTGGAATTATTCCCTCATTACGATCAGCAACAGTTGGCTAAAATCCCAACGAAAGGGCCGATTATATTTGTAGCCAATCATCCTTTTGGGGTCGTAGATGGCGTAATATTAGGCTATCTAACCTCTAAAGTTAGGTCAAAATTCTGTGTATTGGTAAATGAAGTCTTGTGTAGAGAAGAACTATTACAACCTTATTTTTTGCCTATTGATTTTCGAGAAACTCGTGCGGCACTTCAAATCAATATTCAATCCCGTAATGAAACACTTCGCCGCCTTCAAAATGGAGAAGCTTTGGCCATTTTCCCAGCTGGAGGCGTAGCTACTTCTAGCAAAATATGGGGTAAAGCAGAAGACTTAGAATGGAAACGTTTTGTCATAAAGATGATCTGGCAAACGAAAGCAACCGTGGTTCCTATTTTTGTCCATGGTCAGAATAGTCGACTGTTTCAGGTGGCCAGTCATTTGAGTATGAACTTACGACTCGGCCTACTTCTCCATGAGGTACGTAATAAGAGAGGACGCCCTATCTACCTTGACATCGGTGATCCTATTCCCTTTGATCAGCTGTCCAATATCAAGGATCGACAGCAGTTATTAGATCACCTCCGACAGATTACTTTGGATTTAAAAAATGACCGTCAATTACCCAAAAGACGAAGACGTCTGAGCAGGAGAAACAGAAAACTAGTCACACAATCTAATCATTTATAATGGTGAGCTTATCACCGCCTTTTAATGAAGTTGAAGCCAAAATATGTACTCGTATGAAAAAATCAATAGTAGTATTACTCTGCCTGATTAGTTGCCACCTTTTCGCTCAAGATGGGGAAAATAACCCGGAACTTTCAGTGACCCGCCATAGCCTTACTATAGACGGTAAAGCATTCAGTTATATCGCCACTACTGGCTACATGGATATGCGAGATGAACAGGGGAAATTACGCGCCAATGTCTTTTTCACTGCCTATACCAAAGCAGGGGTAAAGGACCTCAGTAAGCGATCCATTACCTATACCTTCAATGGTGGTCCCGGTTCATCTTCTGTATGGCTTCACATGGGAGGCTTAGGACCAAAAAAAGTCAAACTCGCTGAAGATGGCAACGTCTTGCCTCCTCCCTATCAGTACGAGGACAATCCAGAGACCTGGCTTGACGAAACCGATCTCGTCTTTATTGATCCTATGATGACGGGTTACACTCGGCCAGGAGAAGGAGTAGATAAAAAAGAATTTTTAGGTTATCAACAAGACCTTGAATTAGTCGGTGATTTTATCCGACTGTATACTAGCCGATATAAAAGATGGGGTTCGCCTAAGTTTTTAGCGGGAGAAAGCTATGGAACGACTCGGGCTGCTGGACTTTCTGGCTACCTGCAGGACCGACACGGTTTATATATCAATGGTATTATGCTAATTTCCGCGGTACTCGATTTTAGTACGATTCGCGACTACCATGCCAATGACCTCTCTCCCCTTTTACGACTACCGAGTTTTGCGGCCACCTCTTGGTATCATAAAAAAGCCAATCCTAAGTACAAAGACCTGAAGGCCTTTCTTGAAGAGGTGGAAACGTTCACCTTGAATGATTACGCCCTCGCACTCTTGAAAGGCGATCTTCTAACTACGGATGAGCGACAAACGATCATCGATAGACTTCATGATTATACGGGTTTATCCAAGCGCTATATTGACCAAACCAATTTGCGATTTACAGTTGGACGATACAATAAAGAACTCCTTAGGGATCAAAAGGAAACGGTAGGTCGATTGGATAGTCGATTCAAGGGATATGATTATGATGAGGCAGGCGAACGCTATGAGTTTGACCCCAGTTATAATGGCGTGATTTACGGTCCATTTACGGCGGTACTCAATGATCATCTTCGAAAAAATTTAGGCTTTGAAAGTGACCTTCCTTACGAAATCTTGACCGGTAGGGCACGTCCTTGGGATTATTCCAATGTACAGAATAGGTTTCTGAATGTAGCAGAGACGCTACGCAATGCGATGACAAAAAATCCTTACTTAAAAGTTTGGGTAGCCAATGGCTATTACGACCTCGCGACACCTTATTTTGCTACCGAATATGTATTCAATCATATGTTCCTGAAAGGCGATTTGAAGGACAATGTTACGATGACCTACTACGAGGCGGGGCACATGGTCTATATCCATATGCCAGCATTGAAGCAGATGAAAAAAGACTTGAGTCAGTTTATTCAGTCGGCCACACCTTAGCCATAAAAAAGCTGGCAGTCGTTCTTTAATTGTAAGAACGACTGCCATACTTTTGGGAAGAAAAACAATTAGCGAATGTAAAAACGACTCATTTCTGTACTTCCCCTAGTCGTTTTCCGCAGAAAACGCCAAGATGATTCATCATTCATAGGGATCCAACGTTTTTCCTCCATTCGGTACCTCCAATCTTTATCTTTTTGATAAAACAACTGCTCTCCTCCGATTTCTATAATTTTCATGATTTCATTGTCATGAGAAAACATCTCATCATGATCCGTATAAGCTCGTTGGGCCATCTCAGAGTACAACTCATTTAACTGTAGTAATTTTTCATTCAATTTATCCTCCAAAGGCTTTACATGTAATCCAATCTTTTGGGCTTCGACATAAGTAATCGGATAGCTGTGAGAAGGATAGTCCGAATTTAAATGTTGGCTAATCTGAGAAGCTTTTTCTTCATCCTTCATATGGTACGACAAAATTTCTCTGGTCAATTTTATCGATAGGGAACTGGCCCGGTCTACTGCACCAATCACCAATGGATGTATATAAGTATATAACTCCTTGTAGGGATTGGTGTCATTCACTTGCTTGGTCTGCCCCCAAAGTCGAATCACACGATCCAATTCATTTTGACTAACACTGACCAGGTCATTATCATTATCGATAGGTGAAAGATGGTGCGTAATCGATGTATCAATAGCCGAGAGATAAGCCAAAGGCCCCATCTTGATCATATCAGCCCCAAGTGCCAACATCGTAGCAGCAGAAGCACAGTCCAAAGGCACTAAAGCGATAATTTCTTCATAGACACTCCGTAGTAAGTTAATGATCCTCAAAGCGGCCTTACTCGACCCGCCATAACTCTTGATAAATAGAAATAAGCGCTTGTGGCCCGAGCGTTTTTGTATTACCTTGTTAAACGCTATGACATCATCTGAAATCATATTGCTGGTATCAGATATCCAATACACCAAAAAATCACCATCTAAGTGACGCTGTAAATCTTTGATGATAGCCTGCGTCTCTTTGAATAAGATAGGCGGTTTTTTAGTTTCAGCTTGTCGTGGCTTTCGCCCAAGCAATCGATCTTTGTTGTCTGAAAGTAATTTTGTCATCTGATAACGCATTTTAGGCATTTGTTTACAATACAGGAAAGCCATCGTAAATGGTTCCACTAGGGAATGACTAACTTGTTTTAACAATATTACAATACCTGTCTCTTATACACATCTCCGAGCCCACGAG
>CAJXUM010000179.1 GCA_913060855.1 uncultured Lewinella sp.
CGAGATCTACACTATCCTCTTCGTCGGCAGCGTCAAGATGTGTATAAGAGACAGGGATCGGGCTCAGAGAATAGGGACCAGCCTGTTTTGATTCGTGGTAGGAAGATTGCACCTTAACGGCCAGGTTTGTTGCTTTTGAAGAAGGGGATGCATTTAGAATCTTCCAGTTAATTTCCCGTGTCGGGTATTTTCCATAGGGAGGGTCGGGGCGAATGAAAGGAGTTTGATCTATCAATGAGCACTTTAGGTTGTATTCAGCGATTTCCCCCAATTCAATATCGATTTTGTCGACATTTGTGGCCACGGTTTTTCCATTTAATACCCATCTTACAACTTGGGTATTGGGAATAGGTTTGATGTGGTCAATTTCAAAATGTAATTTCGTTTTTCCTTCAATATTTATCGTGGTTTTTGTAGGGGTAAAACTATTGATGGGGTTGACCAGTTTATTTACCCTCATGGCCACTCGTTGTTCACAAATAGGACACATTTTTTCCGTATTATCAAATACTCCCGCCCCCATAATACACCCTTGAGCGGTAGATCTGTAATAGTCGGTCAAATGATATTGCGTACCTTCGAAAGCACCAATTTTATCCCTATACTTTGCCTGGTATGGTGTTGGAAGTGGCGTATCTGCATCAATCCATTTTCTCCATTTGATTTCATCTCGTTTATATACCATAGCATTGTTATAAGTTGGATTGGCCGAGGTGCCAGTTGCTCCAGCGGTATATTCGTCTCCAATACTCATGCAGGTATGAGCAATTTCGTGTAGCATTTTTCCAATGCCTTTTCCCGCTATTAGGGCTCTACCAACCCTTGCTTCAAGATTTCTACTCGCTCCTCCACCGCCTTTATCCAGATTTGGCATTACCAAAAAAGTCACCCAACCGGTATGTTCATTCGCCCACGGTAGAAACAGACTATCACGTATGGCATCCACTATTTTTCCATTTATTCCTTTGTCCCACTCCGGCGTTTCAGGGTACCACAATCCATAAACATTGAAAAACTCCCGGTATTTTGCATAAGCGGTTTGTGCCCGCTCATCACCAGGCGTTAATGCAGCAATGATCGACTCGTTTATATCTTTAACGAATTCGCCTCTCATTCCCTCAGTATTGTATGGAGCAAGCTCATCCGACGTCCATCGATTCATAATTACGATATTGATTCGATTGTCTTTCTCACCCGTTATCATGAGGGGTATCAGCTCTATTTTCTCGAGAATGGAGTCGATATTATTGCTGCTATTTAAATGAGGAGAGGGCTGCATAGCACAGACCATATTAACAGCAATAATCAGCAAAATTCCAGGCATTAATTTTTTCATCCCCTAATTTATTATTTATTAGCGTTCCCAGTCATCCGTCCCTGGAGGGAGAAAGATTGAAAATCGCTGAAACTCTCTTCAGGGATGGGGCAAAATTCAGCGATTTTTGACCTTTCGGACTGGTTTTCGATACAATCATTTTCCGGCTGACATTCTTCCCAATCTTATTCTCTTTCAGGTACTAGGGCAAACGCATCAAAGTTATTCTCCAAATTTGAGCAATGGCGAAGCAGTAGCATTTAGACTCACCACTTCACCCTTTCACCACTTCACCCTTGCGGGTTAGCATCTTGATGCGTTTGCACTATTCAGATAAGCCTTCATCCCTCATCTCGCGCCAAAGTGTTATCATTTCTTTGCGCATTGAGGTAACTATCTCAGGTTTCTGCTTAGCAATATCATGCATTTGGGCAAGGTCAAGCGACAAGTCGTAGAGTTCAAATTGCTGGGGATCGTTAGTCGCCATCCATTCTTCCAAGTTTAATGAATCGATCTTTTCTGGTAGCCAGCCAATCAGGGTGAAATTATTTTTACGCATCGATACTTGCGGCATTCTGAAGTAGGTATCCTCATGATTGGGGTAAAACCAAATGGAAGATACATCACGTTTGACCTCTTTATTCAAAAATGCGGCAAAAGCATTTATGCCGTCAATAGGGCGATCTGTTGGTATGCTCGCCTGGGTCAAACCGGCTAATGTCGGCAAGAAATCGGTTCCATTGAAAAGGACATCACTTTCAATACCAGCAGGAATGATACCTGGATACCGAACAATTCCCGGCACTCTGTGGCCACCTTCATAGGGGAATCTTTTCATTCCCCGCAGCACACCGGGCGTACCGAAACAAAAGTCTCTGATGGGATCTTCCCAGTTCCCCAATGATTCTTCTAAAGTAACGGGTGTTTCAGGACCGTTGTCGCTGGTGAAAATCACCAGGGTGTTTTCTTTGAGCCCAAGTTGTTCAAGGGTCGTCATTAATCTTCCGAAAGCATTGTCAAGTTGTTGTACTGTGCCATAATACTCCTTTTTATGGGCTGAAATATCCTTTTCGGGGCGGGCTACCTGACCATATCCTATGTTTTGCTCTAGCTCATGCACGTTTGGATTATCGTATATTTCACTAAATCTTTCAGGGGGGGCAAGGGGGGTATGAGGTTCATGGGAAGACACGTACATAAAGAAAGGTTTTTCTTCATCCCGCTTGTTTTTTAGCCAATCACTAGCTCTGTCTACTATTACGTCACAATACCAGCCTTCAATTTCACCTAAAGGTTCTCCATTCAAAATGAATTTCTTGACGTTCTCGGGGCCAGCAAAGGCATTTAATGTGGTTCCCATCCAGTAATCAAAGCCCTGATCTCCTGGCCCTGGTTCATCCCGCTTGTTTTTCTCCAATGCTGAAAGATGCCATTTGCCCCAAAAACTTGTTTCATATCCCTGCTCGCGCAGCATTTCTGCCATGGTAATTTCTTCGTCTTTGAGGTGCGCATTTCTCCCTTGGATATAAAAGAAACCACTTCGATAGGGATTCCTGCCAGTCAAAAGCGCAGATCGGGAAGGAGAGCACACGGTTCCTCCTGAATGGCAGTCGGTCAGTCTTACCCCTTCTTTGGCCAACTTATCGATATTGGGTGTTTTAATTATCGGATTTCCGTAACAAGCTAAGTCACCATATCCGAGATCGTCGGCTAAAAAGATGATAATATTCGGTGGCGTATCAGGCTGTTTGCATCCCCCCTGTATGAAGAGCGGAGCAAAAAATAGTAAGATTAATAGGTTTTTCATTACTTCTAGATAAGGTGGTATAAGCTCGCTTTCACAGCCTTCATGCCACATGAAATTTTGTGGAAGCTGCTGTCAGTTCATCGTTCATATTCTTTTGGAAATTTGGCATCTACCTCTTCCCACCAGTGCTGCAGTTTTGTAAAAAGGCGGTCTCTAATTTCTGGCAACTCGTCTGCCAAGTCATGCTGCTCGCCAATATCATTTTTCAAATTATAGAGTTCCAATTTGTTGTCCTTAAAAAAGACGATCAACTTATAATCGCCCTCTCGAATTGACCCACTGGGGCTCCCTTTTTGATTAGATCGATGCGGATAGTGAAAGTAAACAGCGTCGTGAATTTTTTCCTTTTCCTTTTTTAAAAGAGGAACCAGGCTTTTCCCATCCACATGCAAATCAGGGCGGAGCGGTAGTCCAATCATTTCCAGGATAGTTGGATAAAAATCCATGCTGGTGATAATGGCATCCGAAACGGTCCCGGGAGTTGTTTCACCTGGCCATTTTATAATGGCTGGTTCTCTGATACCCCCTTCGTACAACCAACCTTTCCCCGTGCGCAATGGAGAATTTGAGGTGGGGGTCCCCTCAGAGGTCGATAGTCCACCATTATCTGAGAAAAAAATGATAATGGTGTTGTCACTAATGTCTTTTTCCTGCACTTTTTCAATCACCTTGCCAACGGCCATATCCACTGACTCAACCATAGCCGCATAAGTGGGATGATCCTGTTCTTTTCTATAGGTAAACACTTTATCCCCAATGTGTTCTTCTCCAAATCTATCTTCATCCCTTAGGCCCATTTCCTTTTTCTTATTGATGTACTTTTCAATCCTCTCCTCCGGGGCGCTGAAAGGGGCGTGAACCGAGTAAAAAGAGAGGTATAACAAAAAGGGATTATCCGCATTTCCGTCAATAAAATCTGCTGCATCCTGCGCCAAGCGGTCTGTCATGTATTCTCCATCAGGGCCATTTTCTAGATTGGGTATGTCCCAGGGCGAGAAGAATTTATTCTCGATATAAAGCCCGCCCCTAAAGTGCCCTGCCACGTTGATATCAAACCCTTGTTTGTCGGGCCAAAAAGTTTCTTCACCAGCTTTGTTATTCAAATGCCATTTTCCAAGGAATATGTTTTGGTAGCCCGCCTCTTTTAATAGCTCCGGGAATAAAACTTCTTCGAGTGCAAGGTTGCGTTCGTAATCAGGATTTCCCGGGCCACCAATCCATTGCGTAAGGTTTATCCGCGCAGGATTTTTACCCGTAAGAATGGAGGCACGTGTGGGGGAACATATTGGCGAGGCAGCATAGGCTTGGGTAAACCGAACACCTTTTTGGGCCAACTTGTCAATATTTGGTGTCTCGTAAAAGGTACTTCCATTTGCGCCAATGTCCATCCATCCCATATCATCCACGAGTATAAAAATGACATTGGGTTTTTCCTGTTTTTTAGTAGAAAAACAGGATGATCCAGCAATGAAAAACAAGAAAAAGAATAAGGTCAAGTATTTGGTTGAGTTCATGAAGAATTTAGTTAGTGCAACAGAATAATCATGAAATTTTCATGTATTGGGCTTAAAAAACCAAAGCTCTTTTCTCTCCTTTTTTCAAGGTCACATCCATTAGTTGATCATGAATCCTGACCTTACAACTTCCACCCATTTTTGAGGTGATCTCTGCGGCGATTATCTTACCTGCCTGCCATTCCATATCCACTACAAAACCGCCTCTGGCACACAAGCCGGTGACGCTACCTGTTGCCCAATCGGCGGGAATAGCCGGCAATAATGCGATGACCACCTTGTTGTCATCATCTTTTCTATGACTCTGAATTAGCATCTCTGCCATCGCTGAGGTCATTCCAAAGTTTGCGTCGATTTGAAGTATTCTATCCGCATGCAAGAATGTTTTATTTTTTTTGACTGTCAAAAAATGCTTAAGCCCCTGATAAGCACCATCGGCATCATCGAACCAGGCACTAAGTATTGCTGCTTGTGCTCCAGACCAACCAGTGCTACCCTTTCTACCTGCCAAACGCACTTCAAGGCTTTTTTTAGCCGCCTGTAATAATTCAGGAGTAGCATCTTTGTTAATGATGGAAAATGGATGGGCTCCAAGTAGATGGGAGAAATGTCTATGTGTGGTAATATTCTCTTTATAGTCATGCGGCCACTCCATCAGTCTTCCTGTATTATCTATTTTAAATTGGGGAAGTAATTTTTCTGTTCTTTGAATGGTTTCGCAGATAGGATCCTCATTATTAAGGATCTTTGAGGACGCTAGGGTAGCTGCAAAAACAGCTTTGATGATCGATAAGTGGTAGGTGGTCGTAGCGGAACCCCTAACGGTTCTTCCTGTTAACGGATCTTCAAACGCATTTTCTGGTGAGCCAGAGGGGATAAATTGGAGCGTTCCTGTGGAATCGGGAATTAAGGCATCTATAATAAAGGTAGAGGCTCCTGCTAACAATGGGTAAAGTCTTTCAAGAAACTCCTTATTCTGCGTGTATTCATAATGATCCCAAAGGTTCATCACCATCCAAGCGCCCGCAAGCATATCTAATACCCCGTTATTAAATTGAGAGGATAGACTTGATGCGGAAGGAGTTACCCTGCCAAATGTATTGGTGGCATGACCCGTACACCACCCATCAGCATTAAACATTTCTTTTGCTGCCTGTTCCCCAAATTTTGTCAAGGTTGAAAACCACTCGAATAGCGGTGCTGCTGTTTCAGATAGATGGCAAACATCAGCGGGCCAATAGTTCATTTGCAAATTCACATTCAAATGATAATCTGCTTCCCAGGGAGCCCATTCTCTTTGACTCCATAGGCCTTGCAGATTGGCAGGCAATTGGCCCGGAGATCGAGAACTACTCATCAGTAAGTACCGCCCAAATTGGAATAATTGGACCAATAAATCATGATCCACTGTCCCATTTTTAAAAGCTTCAATCCTTTTATCGGTAGGAATAGCTGTATTTGTTTTTGCCCCCAAAGTAAGATCAACCCTGTTGAACAGATCAGTATGTTCCTTTAGGTGAGCAGCCAATAGTTTTTTCCAGGTTTTTTTACGGGCATTGGCAATAATTTCCTCTGTTATTCTAACCGGATCCAGAGATCTGTCAAAATTCATCAGTGAAAGATTATAATCCGTCGCAGCCGAAAAAATTATTACAAGTTCATCAGCCCCCTCGACCAGTAATTTATCTTCATGTGGCGTCAGCGTTCCCTGCTTTGTTTTAGCTACAAGTTGTCCCGCAAACTTCATATGATCGCCCCCGGCTCCTGATCCACCACTATTGTCATCATAACCCTTCGGTGCTTCAATATCTACTATCTGTCCGACAATATTTATTTCGCCCTCTTTTGATGTGGACACCTGAGCATCTTTGAATCTTTCGAACCTGATGGCGCAATTTATCTTTTCATCGCCTTGGGTGCTAATTCTAATACATAAGGCGTTGTCCACAGCAGAAATAAATGACTCTCTTAGGATTTCACTGTCTCCAGCGGTAAAACTTACGGTTGATAAGCCCGTTGACATATCTAAGGCTCTGCTGTAACCTGTGACATTGTTTTGCTTGGGGAAATCAATAAATAAATCACCAAAGGGTTCATAGGACCTGAACGATGTGGGGCTTGAGGTTAATTTCTCTATACCAAAGTCATGTGCTCCCGCAAGATCTCCCTCCAAAATCATTTGCTGGTATATTTTCAAATTTTCATTGAAATTTTCAGCAATTGGATTGGCCTGGCTACCTGCCCACAAGCTTTCTTCATTAATTTTATAATGTGCCGTATCAATTCCTCCATAAACCATGGCTGCTAATCTTCCATTACCCAAAGGCAGTGCATTTGACCATTTTTGGGCAGGAGATTGATACCACAACTTCAATGTGGGATCAGCGGTTTCTTTTAGGGGTGGAGAACAGGAAAGATATGCCATAGAGACAAGGCATATAAAAAGGAAAGGGGCTTTTCTCTTCATGTTTAGGTATTAGGTTTGCAGTAGGCCTTGAACGTGGAAGGATCTACATGATTTTGAGAGCTTGCATGAAAGCTTAATTTCCATCCCTATACAACTCATTTCAGCATACAGCCTATTACCTGTCCGAGATGCTTTTGCTTTTCATTAATAAATATATCAATCTATTTGCTCAATCAATGCGGGAACCGGAACTTTCTTTAGAAACACAGGTCCCGACTAATCCTTTTTCAAATCAAATTGCCTTAGGAATGAAGAATAAATAACTAAGACCAATTACCGTTATCTTTTTCCACCAGCCGTCGTTGTTCATCATTCACGTAGCTAGGCTATGCTCATTCTTCACGCCTAGGCTGGCGAAAAAAATATTTAGCTTCTTGGACCAACTTATTTATTTTTCATTCCTAGGGCAAAAAAAAAGAGGGTCACCGGTAAATGGTAACCCTCTTTCTGATCAAAAATAAGATCGTTTACTTTCAATCACGGTATCACCATATGCTCGGTAGAGCAATGTTAAAATGATGGTGATGATGTACACGATTAAAAGTCATTCTTGAATTTTTGTGGTGCGAGACGGAATTGAACCGCCGACACATGGATTTTCAGTCCATTGCTCTACCAACTGAGCTACCGCACCTGCTTTCTTTTCAAAAGCGGTTGCAAAAATAGACGGATTTTTGATTTTCTACAAACTTAAGCGAAAAAAAACATGAAAAATTTAAGTTACTTTTGAAGACTTTAGCGTTTTAGTATAAAGATAGTGCGTTGGCAGCCGGCTTAAGTGTTTGATAGTCAATTTTTTGAATGCCAATTAGCTTTTCTGACTTAGACTTGATTTATTTTTCAAATATTTTTTTCTTTGTGGGCTGGAATAATTTTGTTTCAGCTCCTAGTCCAAAAGATCTATAATACAAGACATGCCATCTAGATTACTAGCACTCCCTTTTGCCGTTGGATTTTTCCTTTTCTTCTATCTGGCCTGGGCAAAGGACGAGTCCTTTGCTATTTATGTGATACCCTGTAGCATTATCATCGGATTGATTTATGTATTTGCACCACAAATCGATTGGTGGTGGTACAAACGCAATCCGCCCGATTTGTCAGATGGCATTCGACGCTTTTTTGGAGAACGATTCAGTTTCTATACTCGATTGCCCCTTCTAAAGAAGGAACCCTTCCGGCAAAAAGTAGCCATGTTCAACCTGGCCACTGATTTTAAGCCGATGGTAATGGAAGTGGTACCCGAAGATGCAAAAGCCGTGATTAGTGCCTGCGCCGTGCAATTAACTTTTGGGCGAGATGATTTTTTATTACCTGCTTTTGAAAACGTAGTAGTTTATCCACATCCTTTTCCTTCACCGCAATTCCCTGAGCACTTTCACTTATCAGAGATTTTTGAAGAGGATGGTGTCATTCTGTTTTCACTGCCGCACTTGATGAAGAGTTTCGCCGAACCTACCTTATATTATGCGACCGGTTTACATGAATATGCTAAGGTTTTTATGCTAAGCTATCCCGACGAGCCTTATCCTTCCTTCGGCGATGAAATATGGGAGAAATTAGAAGCCATCAGCCAATTTAGCAAGGAAGCTATTGAGAATTGGATCAACTTACCATATATAGACCCACTACCAGTCAGTATTGCCCACTTTTTTGTTTTTCCTGATCGTTTTAAGGAGGTTTTGCCCGAGGTGTATGCGACTTATGCTGAGATTTTTCGGCAGGATTTGGCGAAGAAGGAGGACGTTTAGAAGTCAGGAAGTCGAAAGCCAGTCGGTGAGTAGAACCTTTGGCGGGTATTAGGTTGGAGATAGCTACTTCATACTTGAAACGCTGTGTACTGACTATTGCCACTTCACCTGCTCATTTCTTCACCCATTCACTATTCTTCCCCATTCCTGTCTCTTATACACATCTCCGAGCCCACGAGACCGAGGCTGATCT
>CAJXUM010000180.1 GCA_913060855.1 uncultured Lewinella sp.
AGATCAGCCTCGGTCTCGTGGGCTCGGAGATGTGTATAAGAGACAGCCAGAACACCCACCCACAGCGTATAGGTTTTATGTGGATCCAGAGATAAGTCCAGCAGCGTAAGCTTTGACTTTTGATCAGCTATTGTCATCATCTCACCCAATCCACCAGGTATCCCTCCTATCGCATAATACAGTGCGAATAGTGCGCCAAAAATAAAAATCACAAACTGAATTGCATCCGTCCACACAACCGTTGTGATCCCGCCTATATATGACCAAATCACGGCAAATGCGGCAATAATCAGAATACATACGACCGTGTCTTGTCCCGTAATCACACTTAACACAAGTGCTGTTCCAAGGAGTCGAACGCCCTGGCTCATCGTTGCGCCCACCATGAAAAATGTACGTGACAGTTGGCTGACCTTGATCCCTAATCGGTTTTGGATGAATTCATAGGGACTATAAACATTCTCTTCATAATACTCCTTGAGCAGGACGAAGACCATCAGGATGTTGCCTAGCGCAAAACCAATGGTCATTTGTAAATAGGTAAGATCCCCTTGCAAGGAAAACACAAAAGCAGGGACGGCAATGAAAGTCGCCACACTTGTTTTGGTCGCAATCAGCGAAAGAGTGACAGACCACCAGGGAAGCTTGTTGCCCCCCTTGAAAAAATCATTGAGCCCATCGTCCTTTCCCTTAAGGAGTTCCCCAAGAATGGTTGTTCCGACCAAAAAAACGATCAGTACGATCCAATTGAAAAGGCTAAATGTGCTTGATTCAGATCCTTCGGGATCAGCTGCAAATACCATTCCTCCTCCTAACATAAGTATCAGAAGCACCATTGACCTTCTAATCCAAAACCTGTTTTGAAAAACTGACATCATTTCGTTGATTCGTTTCGTAAAGTTTGACCATCCAGCATCTCCTTGATTTCAACTCGAATATTTCCCGCATCACCACTCAGCTTGCTGATCTCAATCGTTTGCTCCCGGCCATCTACCAGTTTGATGACAGCCTTGCCTGGTTCGGAAGATATAATTTCTTTAATTTGTGCGTCTCCATTGTACGGCTCAATTACGTGCAAAAAAGTAGCCTCTTTACCTTCCAGGCGTACCGCATAAGTTCGTCGATCGGGGTTATTTCTCATTCCTCTCTGCCTTCCTCCGTTCGGATAGTGGGCAATCAACACGTCCGCTTTTCGAGGCCAAAGCGTATGAACCCCCAGCTGATTCCCGTCATCATCAAACAGCAATTCGGCGCCCTGATTCATCTTGTACCATTGTGCATTCGTGAAATACTTGTAGGGGGAATCAAATTGCTTGTTCAAGGTATCCAGCGGATTTCCTGATTTCACCACACCTTTGATCGATTCGAATCCAATGGGATGCAGGAACCAATCATACGTGTGTTCTTTCGCCCCTCCCATGTAATCAGCAATCACTACATATTCGTCCGTAACAATAGTCAACCTTCGTTGCAGGATCGGCTCAAAATCAGCATCAAATTCTTTGTCGTCCCAGGGTGGAAATTTTTCGATATTCCATGTCGGAATTTTTCGCCATCTTGCCTTAGTCTGCACGACACTCGCCTGCATCATTTCACCAGCATGAAACAGAACTTGCTCCGACGGCACTGCCTCCTGTTGCAATTCATCCACCGTGATCATGTTGTGTGTTGCAGTGGTCTGCACGCATTCCTTGTAGCCCCTGTGTCCATATCCAAACCAGCACATCTCTGTACCAAAGTACTTGTGTCCATTTCGATCCAGCGCAATCAACCCAGTCCGATCAAAGTGACCGTGCCAACCCCCATGTGTACCAAATTTCAGGTAGGCGGTAACCTGTTCTTTCATGGGCCGATCGGCGGTTTGGGAACGCAAGGCTGTTAAGCCAACATTCGGGGAAAAATCAGATTTCGACCTGGGGTCTTCGACCTCGGGAATTTCAGGTACACCATAGATCAAAGCGCCCCACCCTTTGCGGTCTGAATGCTTAATCACCCAGGCCAGCTCATCCTTTCGGAAATGGCGGTAGGCCAACTCGTAAAACACATGTGGTCCTGGTGCATTTGAATCATTGCTCGAGACGAGTACGGCATTTTCATCCATCATTGGGATATGTCCACTGACCATTTCTTCCAATCCAATGGTGTTGTTTTCCATCGGCCCCCAAATGTCAAACTTCATACCCGTATAGCCCTCTTTTGCATTGTCAAAGTCTTTGCTTTTGAATCGTACAGGAAACCGTCGATCGTATATGTTCCACCCGTAGTTTTCGAATGTCTGGGCAACCATGGCAAATCGATGAACCACCAGGTAGCTGTAGTTTGCTGTGCTCTCAAACCACCATCCGTCCGGCATAGTGCCTTTGGACAACTGATCGACCCATCCGCCCTCAGCGTTCATCAGGTGGTCTAGTTCGGCCATATCCTCCATAAAAAGGGCTGCCAAAACACCACCAGAAATCGCGCTGGCCTCATGGTTCATGATGCCCACACCACTCATCTCATCTCGATTGAGTTCGATGTAGTAGCGGAAGGTAGCTTCAATGTTTTCCTTATCTGTCTCGGTGAGTAGATCTTCTCCGTACAGGATATCACAGATAGCTGCCAGATAGAGAAAAAAATTGCCCTCATGAACCTGAACACCTGTAGTAGCTTTTCCGATCGTCAGAAAACCTTGCTCCCTGTCGCACACGTCACGCACGAAGCGGACCACTTCCTCACGAAGCGTCGTATCACCCGCCAATTTCCACACGAGCGCTTTGTTGAATACACGCTGCGATGTACTGGCGCTGTAGTTGAAACTGTCCCAAACCCGGGTGTTTCTAGGCCGGGTTACGACCTCCCTCATGGGTATTTTATATGATTTGGCGCTTTCGATTAGTTCATCAAAGTTATCCCTTGCCCACTGATAATTATCAATCTTTTCTCGAGCCACTTTGAGCAATTCATCCGTTACCAACAAATAGGGGTGAGGCTTGGATCGGACGGTGATGAATTTCCATTTTTTTACTTGCGAACTGTCAGCATTGTAGCCTATAAGGGTCGCTGTTTCAATCGCGCCTTTCGGCATTCGATCGCTTACTCTTACTGAAAGCATTCCGACATGCGTTTCGTTTGCCTTCAAAGTGATCGAAGAACGACCCAGTGAATAGGCAGATGTCAATAGCCGCGGCTGGTCGATGCTCAAGACAAAGGTCTGTTCTTCCTCCTGATTATTGGTCAGTTCAAAGGCATACTCGATCACCTCTCCAGCCTCTGCAGATCGGGAAATTGAGGTTTCATTTCTTGCCAAAGCAGTTGGACTAAGACAGAGGGACAAGCCAAGCGTGAGCAAGAGGAACAGCAGTGTTCGTAAATTGATATGTTCAGCTATATTCATGCCAAGTTAATTCTTTTTAATGCGCAATGCGCCCCCCCTTATTCGCCTTAATTCAATGTTGAATTCATTGTGCCCAGTTACAAGTGTTTTCATCGCCGTATGATGCTGTTATTCATTTTTGTTAGCTCGAAACATTGCCACAATTCCTTCTGCCAGCTTTTGAGCTCCTTGCTCGTTTAGGTGCACCCTGTCCTTCAAATCATTTTCAGAAGATGCATATTTCAGCCCATCCAAAAGGAAGAGATTATCATACTTTTTTTGGAGTCTTTCAACGGTTTCTTTTGTCCAGCTACGTAAGGAGTCGATGCGATTATCTGGATTCACTTTGCCAACCACAGTTGTGGTAAACGTCTGTGATATGCAAACTATGTCAGCCTGAGGGAACTTGGTACATAAGCTGCTTACAAGGAAGTCGTAGATTGGCATAACTCCTTGCAGCGAATCTGCTTCATAAGTTACATCATTATATCCCCACAAAATGGTGATAAGGCGCGGAGATACATCCTCAAAGTTTCTCAAGGTTTCTATTGAAACTTCTGAACCGCCCGTTGCTAAATTAATATAATTGAACCCGAGGGAATTAGCCACTTGATAGGGATATGTATCAACTGTGCCTGTTTGCCCAACTCCATGAGTTATTGAATTGCCGACAGCTATATATAGCGGCTTTTCTTCTTTCGGTAAGGCAAGAAGTGTATACCCCTCGGATAACTCCAATCCCAAAAATTTCACACCTGAGAAATGAGGAAGATAAACTTCCCATTCGCTAGAATCTTTTGCTGGATTTGCGATAATAAACTCGAGATCTGAAATGAAATCAAAGGCCTGCGTTTTATCCTTAAAAACCGTAAACCTCCTCTTTCTGCTCTGACTGTTCTCCAATTTGGCAAATTTCAGCTTGATTAAGGGACTATTGGTTTTGAAACCAATACTAATTCCCGGCTGTGTCCTTGCTCTGGTTATTTCCAATGTACCATCAAAGCCATTGTTAAAGAAATCTTCGGTATAACGATGTAACTCAGCCTCAGTTTCCGTAACAAGCGAATAGAGAGCCCCATTATATCGAATTTCGCTATCATTTGGCTTAATGAACGTACTCTTTCCAAAATCAGACGTTTCCTGTGCAGATACAATTTTTGCATATAGAGAGAGAAGTACAAGGAGACTAATTTTAATTTTGTTCATATCGTTTAATTTCTTCCCAATTTGGAAGGCGCTATCCCCACTTTGTTCTTACTTAATCATTAGCAATGGGGCGGATTTTTATATCTCTCCATCCCATGGTGTATTGACGGTCACCTTTAATACCATGCACCTGCAATCCAATGAATCCTCTCGGGTGCGTTTTGTACACCTCTTCATTCACTATATCTTCAATCAGGTGTCCATTCACGTAGGTCTGCATGCGGGGACCATTTGCAACGATTCGAATCTTATTCCAGTCTGCTGAAATATAATGATCATGGCCTTTTTCTACTCTTTCTTCCGACGATAACCAACCCGTTCCTAATGCTTCTCCATATAGCATTCCTGTGGTGATGGATTTTTCTCCCATTTTACGGCGGATCTCTAGTTGAGGACCCCAAACGCGTCCCGCTCGCCATCGGTCGTGGTCTCGTTCCGATACCGGCCGGACAGAGGAGCGGAATTGCACCCCTTGATTGGTGATGTCGTCGACATAAACCTCACACTCGAATTCAAAATCATCGAATTCCTGTAGCGAACAGAGAAAGGAGTTGAGACTACCGGGTATAGTCCTGCCAATAATGGCACTGTCTTCCACCGTATAGACATGAGACCCATTCATGTGCACCCACCCGTCAAGCGTTTTCCCGTCGAAGAGAGAAACCCAGCCTTCATTATCAACATCTTGACTATTCTCTTCGTCCTGTTGATCATTTTCTGGTAAAGCAAAAGCCATTACATAATCACCAGATTTAGTCTTATTTTTTCCGCCTCCACCAGCTACAATCACTACATATTGACGGCCATTAACCATATAGACGCTTGGAGTAGCATAACCACCAGCAGGCAAATCGACCTCCCAAAGCAATTTCCCCCGACTTTTCTCAAAAGCCCTGAGTTTTTCATCTGCTGTTGCGGCTATGAATATGACTCCTCCAGCCGTTGCCACTGCACCACCATAGTTGAGTGTCCCTGTCTTGCGTATATTTTTCTCGACCAATCCAGGGTATTCTCCCAAAGCCTTTTTCCATACGTATTCGCCCGTCGAAAGATCGATAGCATTTAGTGTGCCCCAAGGAGGGGCAGTGGCCGGATATCCATCCTGATCCAGGAAGAGATTATAGCCAGCGTGCACATATCGAGTTCTTGTCTTTATACTATCTTTTGGTAAGTCTTCAAGGTCTATGGGTTCAACGGTTGACAAATATTCGGCGATAGCGGCAACTTGTTTTTTGTCAAACTGGAGAAAAGCGGGCATAATATCCCTGCCATTTTTGATGGTAGCAATCAACTCTTCTTTCGATTGATTCAAGTTCAAGAGTGATGGATATGTGGGGGGTATCCCCTTGCGGTCAATTCCATGACATGCCGCACAATTCTTGGTATACAGCATGTAGCCCATCTGGGGTTCTGATAAATTTTCGTACCCAATGGGTTCTTCTACTCTTCCTAATTTTGATACGCTGGCAACATTATTGGTATTCACATACAACATGTTGCTATATGGATCAAATGAAGCCCCTTGCCACTCCACTCCTCCTAACACACCCGGACTTGTGATTGTGCCTTTTTCCGAAGGAGGTGCATAGAGAGGTGCGGAAAGATGGGCATCAAATTTTCGCTTGGCGTATGCATTGGCTTCTATTGAAATAGTAGTCAAATCAGCTTCAGATATACCCAGCCTGGCCAGTGGAGCTGGTTTCACTGGAATAGGTTGCGTTGGCCATGCTTCTTCTCCCGGAATTTGTGATTTTGGAACAGGCATTTCAAGCGTAGGAAACAATGGTTTCCCAGAGTCCCTGTCCAGCACAAACACAAGCCCCATTTTTGTCAATTGAACTACCGCATCTTGTGTCGACTCACCCTTCTTGATGGTGACTAAAACCGGGGCAGAGGGATTGTCATAATCCCATATATCGTGATGAACCGTCTGATAATGCCAGACCCGCTCTCCAGTGCTCGCATTCAGTGCTATTACACAATTCCCAAACAGATTTTGACCTTTTCGATATCCGCCATAAAAGTCGTACGCTGGAGAACCTGTAGCAAAAAAGACCCAACCTCGCTTTTCATCGACCGTAAACCCTCCCCAGGGGTTTGCTCCACCATAGGCCTCTCCGTCAACAAACTCCCAAGTATCATACCCAAACTCTCCTTCTCTCGGAATGGTATGAAATATCCATTTAAATTCACCTGTGACTACATCGTAGGCCTTGACATGGCCCGGTGTGGAGTTGTATCCCTCCGGGACTCTTGATCCTACAATCAGATGATTTTCAAAAATGATACCCGGTGAGGTCACCTCAATGGAAACCTTATTAGGATCCATTCCCATGTTTTGTCGTAAGTCAATATGACCATTCTCACCAAAATCGGATATAAGCTTACCTGTCTTCGCATGCAGTGCATAAACCCGGTCTTTTACAAATAGAAAGATGCGTTGAGCACTACCATCATCAGCACTACAGTAGGTGACTCCCCGGGTCCTACCACGGAATACCCTTTGCCCTTCATTGTACTTGGAGGATTCAAATGCCCAAACCTCCTCACCTGTCACCGCATCCAAAGCCACGGCTTTTAGAGTGGGTGTGGACATATATAATAAGCCATCTACGATGATCGGATTGACCTGAATTGATGAATTCTTTGAGGCATCACCGGTTTGATACTGCCAAGCGAGTTCAAGCTTGTGTACATTCGCTGCATGGATTTGGCCCAATTCCGAATACTGGTTCCCCTTTTGATCGCCTTTGTAAATTGACCAGTCTTCATAATTGTCCAAGGGATTCGGTTCCTTCAGTGGTTCCTCAGCAGTGCATGCTATTAGGAAAACTGAGCCAATAAAAAACCAACCTATTATGCTGCTATTTATTCTCATAATCAAAAGCTTATAGCGTCATTGCGGTAAAGAAAAAGCCATCTAAGCGTTAGCTGTAGGGGTTTTATTTTTTCACCTCCTGATAACTTTTCAATAGTACGCTCTTCAATTCATTGATTTTCTCGCCTTTTGGCTAGGGAAGCTCCCTTATCTTGATGTTTCGGTAGATTAATTCCGCGTACTCAGCCTGTAGTCCAATAAATCCAGAATTGGTGGTCAAGCCGCCATAATTGGCATTGACAACTTCATTGACCAAAATTCCATTCAAGTAGTATTTGGCTTTGTCGCCTCGCACTTCGAGTAAGACCTCATTCCAACCTTCTTTTTCTTCGTTGGTCCACTTTATAGATCGGCTGTAATCTGCCACCTTGATCGTTGAGACTTCACCCTCTTTTAGCACATCACATCGGCACTGTAGAATACTCCACAGGTCTCCACAATCTCCTTCCTGTATTTGATACTCCAAACTTGGCGGCCAGGCATAGGTTCCCGTCTGACAGTGATAGAGTAGTCCGGCGTCTCGCTTTTTTGTTAATCGCGGCTCAAACCGTCTTTCGCCCCATTTGAACTCTAGTTTTAGATCATAGTTACTGTAAGCTTTTTTGGTCACGGCCATGGCAAAGGGGGCCGTAGTTTTTTTCCAGTTATACATGGCCTTTAGCTCACCTCCCTGGTACTCAAACATTGCATTGGCTTCCGCTTGGGTAGCATCGCCATTCACCACAAAATCATAATCTGGACCGCGGCTGGTTTCCTTAAAAAGATTGACCCATTCGTTGAGTTTGGATTCCTGCACATTATCCAGGGTCCTGACACGAATGTTTCTGTAGGCTACCCGCCCATGATCTCCTTGAAGTCTCAGCGGTGCCATAGCCAATTCGGGGCCTTCCTTCCCTCCTCGAGTTGCTCCGGTTACCTCCTTGTTTTGATGGATAATGACTCCATTTAGGGCTATTTGTTTGAAAACGGCATTTTTGATCTTGTTCCCGTCAGCATCAAAACGAGGGGCGTTGAAAATGATATCATAGGACTGCCATTCGCCCAGCGGCAAACAGGCATTCACTCTAGGGGATATGCCCTCATACCCTTTTTGTCCATCGGGCTTGGACTCATCCCAGCGTTCGTAGATGCCACCACAGTCAGCATGCTGCGGTTCCTTCTTCCCATAACTATCGAAAATTTGAACTTCATATCTGCCTTGTAGGTAAACGCCGGAATTGGATCCCTCTGGCAGTAAGAATTCAAGATGCAATTCCACATCACCAAATGATCGCTTTGACTCCAAGTCCTTGGTCTGACCTTTTGGGCCATTCACCAATACTCCTTCGCCTTTTTTAACGGTAAACTGTTTATGGTTGGTGGAATCCAAAGAGACTTCCGAGGCCTCAAACCACTCACTGTCAGCCTGCCGATAGTCATCTAGGCTTTTGAGTTTGATCTGTGCAAAAGAGACCTGCTGTACACACAGTATCAGTATGTACACGATAAGGAACTTAGCGTTTTTCATATTATAAATCTCATAAGTGCGTTTGATATTCAATCTATTTCTGTCTCTTATACACATCTCCGAGCCCACGAGACCGAGGCTGATCTC
>CAJXUM010000181.1 GCA_913060855.1 uncultured Lewinella sp.
CTCGGAGATGTGTATAAGAGACAGCCATTGATCTATCAAAGAATCTTGACATTAGTGGTTTCACCTACCTACCCACCCAAACGCGTTGGGTAGATGGATTTATCCAGTCTTTCGCTTTCTATACCAGTGCTGATGGAAAGACGTGGACAGCTACAGCAAAAGGCGAATTTTCAAATATCTTTAATAATCCGATTGAGCAAAGGATTGAATTTCCCAGTGTAAACGCCCGTTATATTAAGCTGCAGGCATTGAGTATTGTGGAAGGTATGCAAGGAATGGGTATCGCGGAGCTGGGTATTATCCCTGCAGCAGTCAACTAATGAGGCGCATTGTGAACGGGCTTTGTTGCAGAAACAAGTAATAGCTGTTCCTGCAACAAAGCTTTTCAATCACTAAAAAAGCGCATGGCACAAGCCAAACATAAAAGCGGAAACAATAATACCGATCAAGAAAATATTATAGGCGATACGAATGAAGCGATAGCGATCATTCAAGTCTATTCCCAATCGATACACATCTTTGGTAATCGTTTGGTATAGGAATTCCCGATCTTCCATTACTCTGTTAATCGCCGCTTGGTAGGTGTCTTCATCGACTTTAAAAAAGTCATCGAAGGTCATGAGTCCTGCCTTTTTACTATTGATATCTTCTTCAACAAATTGGCCTTTGGCTAGCAGCTTGGGGCGAGTAGCAAAGATGGCGTAGGCTATCGAGGCTAAGTTGGTCATCACCAGTGGAACGACTGCAAAAATCATATGGCTATCTTCGGACAAACGTGGATATAGACTTCCCAACACGACCGAAATAATGATGGCATTTACCGTTATCAGGATATTAGATTTAGTATCCACGATCTGACGACGAGTATATAGATTCTTGGAAGCCAAGCGAAACCAGGTCTCAATCCCCCGTTCCGGAGACCCCTGCATTTTCGCCAGCTTCTTCTTTAGGCCTTTCAGCTCCACCGCATCCACCTGTAGCTCTGCCATCAGTATGGCATCCTTCTCCTTTTCTAATTTCTTTTCGGCCTTCGACATTGCATTTATAATATTGACTAAGTGAATAGATTTTCCATTCCTCTAGGACACTAGAAAAAGAATTTTCCACCAAAGGCAAAACGAGCAATCTCGTCGTCTCCGATAAAATAGTTAAAGCTAAACGCCATCAGGTCAAAGGGACTGAACCACAATCCACCGCCATAGCTATAATGCCAAACATTACTATCTTCTCCGTTCACCCAAACACGGCCATAATCAAAACCTGCCGTCAACCCCATGGAAAGCGGGAGTGCTTTTGTTTTTAAATTTAAAATCTTCCAACGCAAATCGGTATTCTGGTAAAAGGAAGATCTTCCAGTAAAGCGGTCACGCCTAAAGCCTCTAAAGTTGCTATCCGGACCAACTCCTCCCAAACGAGCACCCTGGAAAAATTCAAACTCGTTACTAAAATTATGATGGGTGCCCACACGAGTAGCAAAGATTAGATTTCGATTGAGATCTAAGGGTTGGAAAACACTCAAATCACTTTTGATGTAAGGAACATCTCGGCCTCTAGTATCCAGACTAAATTTCCACCCAAATTCGGCATGGAAATTCATCCCTCTAGTGGGTAAGGCCGCATGATCAGCGTTTTCAAAACTAATGACACTTTGGAACCCGACAAAGGTAACATCATCAAAAATATCTGGATTCATATTAGGTGCCAAGTCATCAATAAATCGATCCCCAGTAAGATTGATCCCCGTCATTTCAAAGGTAGGTCCGAAATGGAAGAAAGCAGCACTATTGAATCGTTTCATAAAAGAAGGATTCAGCGTAAGGCTCCCTTGTCGAATTCGATTATATTGATTGCCTTTTTCCTCTTCCAGGTTTTCTGTTTCATTGCCTATACCATAAAAATTCGCGGCATAAAGAGGTGTTTTATAGCGAGCATCCAATAAAAACTCCCATCCACCAAATACATTGATGAATTCACCGGAATAGTTGAGATCGACGCCACCAGTCGCCACCGCGAAATTGGCATAATAGCTGTGTTTAGCTGAATAAGGTCGTTTTTTAAAGCCGTACTCTGTGTAAGAGCCTAGAATACCCAAGAGTAAACCATCATCAGGATTAAAAGCCAAATTGGGAAGCAAGCCTCCGAAATTTAAATTGTAATCAGCAGACAGCCGATCATAGGTGTTCAATATGGGATTATTCGTCACTTTCAACTTGGCATCCGGATTTACCTTAATGGTAGACTCTTCATCTTCCGCATCGTAGATAATCATTCGGCCACTTTTCTTAGCGCTATCCGTGAATTCATCCTTTCCTAAACCACCGATCACTCGAATCTTAATATTGGAACTATTCTCTCCTTTGAATTCAAAGAAATCATTTCCATCCATACCATACAGCATAATCTGCTTGGTCTCTCCTTCCAAGAAGGTCCGATCATAAAACATTCCTTCTTTCTCTCCGTCCTTGTTCGTATTGTAAACCTGCACTTTCAAATGCCCTCCTTGCAATCGTTCCACTACAAAGAGATCTCGTTTTTCTGTCCCTAATACATCTTCCTTAGTAGCCATGAATTCATAAACCTTACGGGCTATTTCCGGAAAAGCGGCCTTCCGTTTCTTTAGTTTATCGATCAGTACCGGTGCATCTAGGTTATACACCTCTTCATTCCAATTCTCTTTAAAAGCGGCTTCTATAATTTCATCCGTCAAGTTTTCCGTAATATGGTCAATCTCGACTTTCCATTCATCCCAGTCCATCGCATTTAGGAATGAGGCATCAAAATGTCGACTATTATAATTATAGAATTTATAATTCTTAAAATCACTCTTGAAGGTGGGTAACTTCTTCAGATCAGGGCCAGTCAAACGTGCCAAGGCTAAAATAAAGCCATCATAGTGAGCAAAAGCCTGGTCGCGATCTCGGGGAATTGGTCGATAGTAAGTCTCTTTACCGTCTTTAAATTCTGCCCAGCGCCATTGATCATCATGCCTATCCCAATCTCCAATCAACAAATCGAAGAGGCGAGAACGCAAAGCAAATGCCTGGTCTACGGTATGCCCATGTTTCCCTAGGACATTTCCCAACATTTTGGAGTAATTCATGATATTCTCCGACCTGCCAAAACTAGCCTCATCACTCCAATCACCCGCAGGACGTTCTTCTAATAAATACATGGCATCACCATACTCTTCATTATGAATACCTAGCTGATTTTGCTTGGGTACAAAAAGTAATTCCGGGTTAGCATGATAGATACCCACAGCATCAGCCATTTTAGGTACCACCATGGCGGCCAAGGGATGTGAAGCACTAAAGTTATCCTTAATAAGATCGGTCGCTACAGATTGATTAAACGGATAGGCTATCGTACGGGTGGCATCCTTGTCGATGCCTCGCATGGTATATTGTTTGCCACTTTTATCTCCTAAACGCAACGAACTGGTTTGCATCCCACCGCCCTGCTTAATAGGTTCTAGACCACCTTTTTCGGTAGCTAGATCGAGTGTTCGCACCTTTACTTTGGCATTGTAGGATGCCCGGTAGTGCTCCCCCCAGAATATTTCGCCAAATCCATTTCTGGTAAAATCGTCATCTGTGACAGGCAACACCAAATCGTTGGGCATCACATCATCATACAGCTGATCTTCTGGAACAACAGGTCTCTTATCTCTAATCTGCTTTCGATACACTACCTTAGATGATGTACCCTCTTCATTAGGACTCCAAAATTCTACCCAAACAGCACCATTCTTGTAGAAATATAGTTTGGAATAACCATAGTTTCCGTAAGCAAACAAGGCACCATTTCCCAATTTGACAGGCGACTTCTTAGCTCCAGCTCCACTTACAATATAGTGTTGATTATCATTCTCAAAATACTCCAGGGCGTGCTCATGACCAGAGGCAAAAATAAAACTGCCAAAGTTTTGCGCCGTATTAATTAGAATATCTTGGTATTTGCGATTAACTGGATGAGGAATATCTTGCGCGCTCGCTACAGTTCCCCTTAACAAGGGATAAATGGAACCCAGTATCGGAAGTGGAACCCAGAGGTCTTTATTGATGGCTCGTAATGGGAAAAGGTGATCGTTGAAGGTAAATTGTCCCCCGTGTACGCCATTCGAATATAGCGGATGATGAAGGGCTACAACCACATTTTTCCGACGGTTGCCCCGCAGGGCAAATTTGTAATAATTGGCAAAAAACTCTCGACTCTTAACTGGGCAATCATCATTAATCTCCGTCTCATCTTCCCAGTCGGTCAAATACCATTGTGAATCGATAAGTAGTAAAACCAAGTCCTCTGTTAATTCAATTTCTTCTGGTCCGCTACAGCCAGGTTTGGGCAGCAATACATTCTTACGGTCTAGGTATTTTTCGATAAATTTCTCTTGTCGTTTAACCCCTTTTAAACCATCTACGTACCAATCATGATTTCCTGCGACAAAGAAAGGACGGCCAGGAAAAACCTTAGCCACATCCAGCTGAGCAATGAGCCGCTCTTCGGCGACGGCTCTGGTAGGAGCACTTTTCCGAGGCATACCTTCAGGATAGATATTGTCACCTAGAAATACTAAGGAGGCATCTTTTGATTCCGTAGCCAGGTGTGCCTTTAAGTAGGTCAAAACAGGGTTGACGCCATCATCGGGGACATAACCAGCATCGCCCACCAAGTACATGGTATGCTCTAGCGGTAAATCAGGTAAAATAGCCTGTGCTTCCCAGTTTTTCTCTTCACCATAATAATGCATTTTGTAATTCGCGCAGGAATTCAAGCAGAATAGCAGAAGAAATAGAAAGAGTGGCTTTAGTTGATTAAGTCTCATAATTAAAATGGTTTCTGTAACGTCCTATGATACGATAAACAGGAGTCTTCCCGATCAATAAAGAAATAAACTAGTGATTTCTATAGGAATAGGTCCTATACTTGGCACCTAAACATAGCCAAAAGGTAATCAAGTGTCATTAAAAATCAAAACCTTCGTACCAGCTAATAAATCGGGTTATTGAAATCTAGTAACAGCTAAGGGGTGAAAATCGTTTAAATCAGCTGGTGACTTGTCCATTAGTCCCCTCGATAACGTTTATCTTAAATTTGAATCTTCGCGGTGAAATTTGAAGAAATGGCTGTCATACTCTTGTTCTCTCGAATCCCAATCAATCCGTCATTTCTACACACCTGATCATAAAAATGGCCCCATTATCGGTTATTTCCGACAATGGGGCCAAAGATAAGGATCCCCAGGAAGTTTAGTGTCATAAAAGCGACCTTCCGATATGGCATCCCTAATGCCTAGTAGCTTTTAGGCTCAAAAAAAAGAAAAACTATTTCTTAAAAAGGCCTGCCACGAATATCACGACAGCGGCACCGATGGCTGAAGTGATGATGGAACCTAATATACCTCCACCTACACTCACTCCTGCTACACCCAGTAGCCACCCACCTACAACTCCACCAATAATACCTAATATAATATTAGTAATTAGGCCATAGCCGCCTCCTTTCATCACTTGTCCTGCTAACCAGCCGGCAATAGCTCCTACGATAATGAAATACAAAAAATTCATGGTTGTTAGTTTTTTGGCTAGTCGCAGTTTTAGTACCGATAGTAGTCCTTGTTTAGAACAGTTTTCCTATCAGGCTGCGCCACGCCAGGTTTAGAAAAGTGGTTGTTAGCGTTTATAAGACTGTATTCTTTAGAAGCAACTTTTGAAAAAAGTCACGCTTGGAGTTGCTCTAGGATGCGCCAAGATTGCCACAATCCGCGTGGCACATGAAAACATCCTTTCCATTTCCCGCCTTTTAAAGGTAACAAAACTTTTCCTTCCCGATTCAAATAACCAAACCATTCCCCGTCATCTCTATCTTGAAAATGCTCCCAGGCATAGTCATGTACTTTTTCAAACCAATGCCAACATTCTTTATTTTTCGTTAAAGAAAAACCTTTCAGCAAGGCTACTAATGTCTCCAAATGTACCCACCACAATTTTTGGTCCCATTCCAACTGCTGCGTGGGATAGCCTTTACGGTCCATAAAGTAGAAAATACCTCCATGCTCCTTATCCCAGCCGTAGCGTAGCATTTCTAGGGTGCGATTAACCGCTTTTTCTATCAATTGTTGGTCATTCCGCTGTTGGCCCAAATCCATAATAAACCACATGGCTTCGATCGCATGCCCAGGATTCAACAACCTTCCTTCAAAAGAGTCTGAAAGTGAACCATCGGGTAAGATGTTTTCCAAAATCAAACCACTTCTTTCATCGTAAAAATTATCCATCACTTCTTTGATGCACTCATCAATGGTGGCTTCCACTGCTTCAGCTGCGAGCAAGGGTTTTAGTTCCAATGACAAATTACAAAGGATCATGGGGAGTGCGAAGTTCTTCAGGGGGCGGGTCTCTCCTACTGTTTTCGTATACTTCCCTTTCGGATTGGCTCTCCGTTTTAAAATAGTAGAAAAGGTATTCAAAGCTTCTTCTCGATACTGCTCTTCTTTGGTGGCATAGTACAATTGTGCAAAAGCCATGCAAGCAAAACAATCCGAGAAGATATTATACGCCTTGACCAAGGGTTGGCCGGCTTGATTTAAGGAAAAAAACCAGTTCCCAGCTTTGTCTTTGCCATTCTTCAATAGGAATCTTCCGCCGTGTAAAGCGATATCCAACCATTCCTGTCGTGCCTCCTGCTGGTTGTACAACATGGCAAACGTCCATACCTGACGGGCTTGTAACCAGATAAACTTGTCGGTATCATAAACTTTGCCATCCCGCAACAAGCAAGTAAAAAAGCCCCCTTCTGGATCGATACTATTTTCCATCCAAAATGGAATCACATTTTCCAGTAAGGCAGATTTATATTGGAGGGTATATTGATCAATAATCGCCTGGGTCATATCATCGGTTTATTTAAGTTGTTCCATGTATCGATTAAAAAGATGGTGCGCCTGTGGATAGGCAGATTGGGGGCTCATGAAGTGTGAAAATTCGAAGGTAATGGCTTTGTCCAATCCCGCCGCTTGTGCCGCTTCTAACTTGAGTAAGAGTTTTTCAAACTTGATGGGCAAAAACTTGATGGGCATATCGCGATCAAAGGATTCTGCATTGGTCCAACATTGGAGACCATATCGATCAGCCAGTTGCTTATTGACTGTAAAGTAGTCCGCCAATTCATCATAGCCCACATGGCCATCCTGGAAGGCGACGATATCCACGACGGATTGAATCCCGTCAAAGATTTCGTTCCAATCTTCCTCATGTTGCTTCAACCCGATAGCTTCGGTCTTAGTCAGTGAAGCTTGACTGGACAGTAGCGCTTTCTGGCCGTCAATATAAGGTGATATAAGGGTGGGCAGGCCTCCGGATAGGTCTTTACAATGCTGCCCTAGTTGCACGTAAAGATCGATGATAGCTCCCGTTTTGCGGCTTACCTCCTGGCACAAATACCAGCCTTTAAAGGCCTTGTGGTGGCCATATCGTCTCCAAACCTCCTCTATCACTTTCAGATTGATATCGACCTCTTTGGCGAAATCGCCTTGTTCCCACCAATATTTACCGGAATCATAAAGGCCAAAGAACAATTGCAAGCCATGCTTTTCCGCTAAGGTTAAGAATAGCTCTACCAGGTCAATGGGAGGTCGATAGGCGCCTTCTAATTGCATGAGTACTTCAGATGGATACGTGATCCATCTTTTATGTCCACAACGAATGAGAATGACTGTATTTATCCCCATTTGCTTCATCAGCGCGAAGTCTTGGTCCCATTCTTTTGCCCCCCAATTTTGGTGAGGGATATCGTGACTAATCTCATCAAGAAAAGTCCCAGTGATTGGCAACATACTTAATCTTCTAATTTATCGTACCAGAATTTTTTCAACAAGTAGCTAGTGATAATAAATAGGGTAAGAGCGATCAGCAAAGATTGTGTTTCCCTGATCAAAAGATAGATAGGCATTACGACCAATGTCATCTGCCATACGATGCCCACCAACACATTAAACATATCTCTTTTGAAATCTTGATTGGGAACAAAACTGGGGTCTTCTGCTTGGATTTTTCGAATCACAGGTTTCCAAAAACCCCAAGGTCGAGTGCCCTTATAGAAGGCTTTCAACACCTCATCTTCTCCAGGAGCAGTTAGCAATGTTCCTAGAATACAACCGGCAAAGGAGATACCTAAAATGAGGGGAAACAGATATATATCAATTACCTCCGGCATGAGTCGAGGTATAAAAGTAGAAGCTAATAGTCCCCCAAGCATACCAAAGAAATAACCATATCCATTGAATCGCCACCATATCCATTTCAAGACATTAGCCGCAGCATAGCCGCCATACAGCGCCGACGTAATCCATAAGGTTAAGGAATTGATCGATTCAGCAAAAAAGCCAGCACCTATTCCGATAATCACCAATATTAAAGAAGCAACATAGCTATAGCGAACATAGGTCTTTTGAGAAGCCTCTGGATTGACATATTTTTTGTACAAATCATTCACGATATAAGCCGGAGCTGCATTAATAAAAGCCGCAAAGGTGCCCATAAAAGCAGCTAGTAAGCCCGCCAATAAAAGCCCCTGAAACCCAATGGGCACAAAGCGATCTATTGCTAAGGGCAGCACCGTCTCAAAATCAATACTCGCCCCCATCGCCTCAAACTCAGGTGTCAAATAAACCAATGCCAATACGGCAAATCCCGCAACCATTAAGTATCGAGGTGCATATAGCACCAACATCGTAAGGCCACTCATTTTGGCGGCCTCAGCCGGTGTTCTAGTAGATAAAACCCGTTGCATATCATAGCTGGGAACTGGCCCCGCCAAACTCGCAAAAATGCCTTTAAAAAGCATCATCATGACTAGATAGCCTATCATTTCAAAACCATCCTGCTCAATTTTGTCATTTACACTCGCTAGCCTATCCGACCAATCTAGGTTTAGCTCCCAGCCAAAGAACAATTCTGTCCCTGTCTCTTATACACATCTGACGCTGCCGACGAAGAGGAT
>CAJXUM010000182.1 GCA_913060855.1 uncultured Lewinella sp.
TCAGATGTGTATAAGAGACAGCCTCCCAGTTTTTACCGAATCGTTTGCCAAAGGCAAGATTGAAAATATGGCGAGAATCCCAAGAAGAGGGTGTCAAAACATCGTTTTTATCTCTAAATTCACTCCAACCCAAAGTATAGGAAGCAATACCATAAAATCCTTTGAAAAGCCGTTGTTGGAATAAGAATTCAAAACCAAAAGTCTGCCCTATCGAAGTAGAAACGGCCGGTTCATTACCTACCGTACCAAAATCACCGCCGACATTGGCTAATGATAGGCTATCCCGCAGCAAGAAAGGGTAATTGGAGTATCTTTTGTAATAACCCTCAACTGTAATTTTGGAACTACTAGCAGTATTGAATTCAAAGCCCGTCACCATATGCCAATTGCGGATATAGCGAGCGCCATTCTCAATATTGACAAAGCGATTATCGTCCTGGTAGCCAAGGATCGTATAAGGTGGCAACTGGTAATATACGCCAGTATTAAAATTCAAAGAAAGTCGATCGCTCAAGGCCAAAGCCAAGGAAAAACGAGGAGACAACTGTTCGAGAGGGTTACTCATTTCTGACGAAAGGTCATTCGCATCTCCCCTTACACCAAGCGAAAGAATCAATTTCTCTCCTTTAAACTTACGACTGACCTGGCCAAAGAAGGAGTATTTATTCATATCAAACTCCGAGAAGAAATCCACTGTCTGTGGTCCGGAAGAAGTAAAAATTCGATTGAAAGTACTATTATTGAATCTAGCATATTCATAGCCTATTCCGTAGTTGAACTTATAATCTCCAAACCGCTGCGTGCGCTCCAATCGCAGCTTATTTTCAATCTCTTGCGAACGGTAATCTAAGGTCAGATTATCCGGAGAACTATCATCATTCTTAAAATACTTGGTAGCCTCATTATTTAACATATTTCGACTCAAGACAAAAGTCCAATAGCCGGCTTCCTCATAATGCTTATAGGTGGCTCCAATCGCATAATTCCATTGCGGAGCTACCGGCAAATTATCTAATGAAAATTGCTTATCCTCCGTATCATTGGCATCCAGGTTCAACTTGAACTGATCAATCGCCCCTAGTCCAATAAAGGAGAGTTCGTTTTTCTGGTCAATTTTATGTTTTACCTTAAACTGAAAGTCGTTATAGGTCGGGAGAAAGGGCAAACCAATCACATCAAAAAGAAACTGTAGGTAGGAACGGCGAGCCGACGCCAAAAAGGTCGTCTTATCATTGATGGGACCTTCTAAGGTAAGGCCGATATCCGTGGCACTTACATTAAAGCTACCGCCTAATTTATCATTCCGACCGTCTTTCAATTTGAAATTCAATACCGAACTCAAGGTATTACCTCGGTTGGCCGGAAAAGCACCGCTATAAAAATCTACTTCGCGAATAAAGTTCACATTGATCATTCCGACCGGTCCACCACTCGCTCCCTGGGTAGCAAAGTGATTGATATTTGGCACTTCAATTTCATCTAGATAAAATCGATTTTCATTGGGGGAGCCCCCACGGATAATCAAATCGTTTCGGAAAGAGGCGGTTGAAGCTACCCCCGGCAGTACTTGCAACACCCTTGAGATATCCCGATTCCCTCCAGGGTTCCGCTGAATCTCCGCCACGCCAATATTCCGCAGCGATACCGGACTCTCTTCCGTCTTGCGAAAGGGAGAAGCTTTTACTACCACCTCCTGCAAATTCTCGATTTGCTCATCGAGCTGAATTTCTAATTCTAATGGTTTGGCATTAGTAACTTGCAATTCATAATCATAAAAAGTACTAAAGCCGAGGTAAGAGACCTCTATATTATACAAAGCTGGCAGTAGGCCCGTAATTTCAAATTTTCCGTCTATATCGGTCGTTTCTCCCGTTCCCAAAGGTTGTATCAACACATTGGCAAAGGGAATAGGCTCATTATTTATGGCGTTGGTTACGGTCCCTCGGATGACCCCTGTTTGACTGTATAATGAGGTATTTAACAAACAAACCAGCACCACCATTACTGAAAACATCTTCTGACTACTCATGACTCTCTCGTTTTATGCTCACTTTAAACAGGATTGGATCATAGTTGTTTAAATTTTTTAACCTTATAATTTTTAGGCCGAATCGCAACACGCTTTTCTACTGGCCACTTACCTTAGCTTAACTTTGAGCCACTAGGAGCTTTTAGCTAAAAAGAAATGCAGGCCACTAGGCTTCAGAAGTGAGTTGGTCGAAACTAGGTAGATTCGCTACAATCGATTTTATCATTTTTGGATATATAATATTGAATGTTCGCTACTAGTTTCACTAGTACGCGGGCTTTAGTTTTGAGCTCCTGCTCACATCCCAGGTTGGCAAACAAGCATGAGCTTGTCGCCAACATATGAGAAGCTTAAACCAAGACGGCCATGAAGTAGCTGTTAAGCTAGTCATGGCCGTCGTGTATTAGATCAGAGATGATTCATATCTATTAGCCGTTATTTGCTAATGGATAGTCACCTACCTGGTAGTAGACTACTTGCTACGTTTTGGAATCATCTGCATAGTAGTTATCATTAGTATTTTCCTTGTTCCTGATCCGTTGGCTGTAGGATGCACGAGACATTTTCTCTACGGAAAACATACGCTTCATATCCTTCTGGTTTTTCTCAAATCGCATGGTGTTCTTAATCGATATGGATGCAGCAAAATTCTCTACATCATGATCAGCACCGATATAGGTAAAAGTCCAGTTCTTTAAACTCAACTCATCAACCATTTTTTTGATGGTGGCGCCAGTGTATTCCTTCGAGGCGTTTTCTCGACCATCCGTCAAGATCGTGACCAGTACATTATGATCAGTGGCTTGATCCGTTTCCTTCCTCAAAGCTGCAATACTATCGCCCATCGCATCGAATAAGGGCGTACTAGCTGCAGGCTGGTATTTGCTACCATCGAGTTCATTTAGCTCAGCGACTCCTACTCTTTCCAAGTGTGTAGTGGTGGCTAGACCATTGAAGGATACAAAAGAAATCAGGTGTTCTTGTTCAGGGAATTGGGTGGCGACGCCCTTGACCGTTTGGACGATCTCATTGAATCCCTCGATGATGGTTTCCTTGATAGAATTCATGGAGCCGCTTTCATCCAAAATAATAAGATTGTAAACTTTGTGTTTTGTTTCCATTGGTTTGATTTTTAATTGAAAGAAAAAATTGTAAGCACTACCTAAAAACAGTAGCTAAAAACGAGGAGAAAAAATTGTCTATTGGGGTTTGAAATCAGATAGGACAAAGTAATTCTACTGCTTAAAACGAAAAGAGATTAAATTTGGTTCCCTAATCTTTACTTTTTATTTGTCTCAGCCTTTTATATTTTTTTCCGGGCAATCACAACTAAGTCTTTAGCCGCCGCCATTTCTTGTCCAAGAATATCCAATCGACTCAAGTGAATGATGTCGAAGCCCGCTTCTTTTAATCCTGCACACAAATAGTCCGCTTCGTGGTAATAGGTATAAAGTTGGGGTGAGCCGCCCGAACTACTCCCTTTGTAACCCGATTTTGCATAATCATCTTCCATCGTACTCAGGTATAGGACACCGCTAGGATAGAGAATTGTAGATAAATCAGTAATCAATTGCAGCGCCTCTTGTTTTGAGCAATAAGGCAATCCAAAGCCACATAAAACAGCATGGAATTGCTGTTCTAATTTTCCCGCCTCTTTGATATCCATCATCCTGAATTGGGCAGTCGGATTATTGATCTGGGCTAGTTGGATCATCTTAGAGGATAAATCCGTCCCCAGCACCTTCCATTGCGGCCTTTGCGTTAGCAAATACTTGGTGAGATTACCTGGGCCACAAGCCAATTCCAAGATATTAGCTTGTTCCAGAGCGACGGCCTCGCAGAATACATCCAGGCTGTGCTCGTATTGCCTGATATCCATATACTTAGCCTGATAGGCCTCAGCATGCTCATTGAATATCGCTACGGCTAAATTACTTTTATCCATAACAATCAGAATTGTGATGTAAACCTATTATTTGACTTCATTCTAAAATAAATGGTATAGAGCTAAATTATCTTTTAAGCAAGCCTTGATTCTTCATCAGTCGCGTAGCTATGCAGGCTGGCCGAAAACGAAGAAGTGGAATGGAGAAGAGGAATGGAGAAGAGGTGAATAAGTGCTAGGGTAAAGGTATAATTCGATCATTTTTAGCTTTCTACATAAATAAGGATTCCACCGCTTCTCGGCTTCGCCTCTTCACCTGCTATTCTCGGTCACCCTGGTAGGCTACTCCATCAACTTCTTCCAGAAAACAACCTTATCTTCTCCGGCTTGATAAAAATCTCTGATCACCGCCTCTCTGGTGTAATTACATTTATCATAAAAGGCTCGGGTTCGCTCAAACTCCGGCAAACCCGATGTTTCCACCAGCAGAATTCTTTGCTCCTGCTCACGTAACAATTGTTCTATATACCTCATCAACTCCGCTCCAACCCCCTTTCCTTGGTCATCTTTATGAACAGCAATTAGATAAAGGTTATAGGTTCCTTCGGTCATCTTCTCCGGAGCACAATAGGCGATGGCCACTGGCTTGTTATGCTGTTCATAAGTCAGCCAAATGTCAGTGGATGACTCATCGGAGAAATAACCGCTAATCATATCATCGAATAGTTCTGACGGAAATAATTCGCTAGAGTCTATGACATGCTTCAAAGTAGGAATATCGTTCTTATGTACCTTTCTAATAGATTGAGTGATCATGTTAATTCGTCGATTTAGTCACGCTGAAACCTTCAAGTTAAGCAAATTCAGCAGTAGCAATTGAGAGAACCTGCTTTTGCCCAAATAGAAAAAAGCCGATTTCACATGCCCAATCGCCCCCTTCAAGGAGTCAAACGTAGCATTTACCCACTATACCTCCTATTTTCCTTTCAGATTACTAAACATCATCAAATACTGTTATTATGAAATGGATTTCGTTTTCACTAGTAGGAATAGCCCTTTTCTCTTTCTTGGCTTTCCAGCAATCTGCTCCAGAGAAACAAGAAAAAACACAAGTTATGATGTTGGGTACCTGGCACCTCAACAATCCCAATCAAGACTTGTACAATATCAAATCGGATGATATTACCACCCCAAAGCGGCAAAAAGAGTTGGACGAGGTTGCCGCAAAACTAGCCGCATTTAAACCCACAAAAATCGCGGTAGAAAGGCTGTGGCAAACCAAAACCGATACCATAGTGCAAGCCCACTACAAAGCTTATCTCGCCGGAAATCATACCTTGCACAAAGGCGAAGCAGAACAAATTGGTTTTCGCCTGGCAAAGAAACTGGGCCATGAACAAGTGTATTCAATCGATCACCGAGGAAGTCTACCTTTCGACGCCATGATGGGATATGCGCAGAAAAACAACCAAATGGATATCCTCCAGCCACTTTTCAAGCAAATTGAAGCTATGATTGGAGATTTTCAAGCCAAACTGGAAAAAAGGACTATTGCGGAGTCCCTGAAAGAGATGAATGCCCCCAGCACATTAGATGGTGCTCAAAGTCTCTATGTGTCAATGGTGAGAATAGGGAAGAATAAAGACTACCCAGGAGCCGATGTCCTGACGAAATGGTATGAGCGAAATATCAAAATTTACGCCAATATGACTCGCGTAAGTGCGGGTCCTAAAGATCGAATACTGATTATTTTTGGTTCAGGACATGCAGCCATATTGCGGCAATTGATCCGTACTTCATCAGAGTATGAATTAGTTGAGGCCGTGGATTATTTATAAATAAAGATGAGTTCATCCCGGATTTGTCCACGCAAAAAGAACCTTCGATCCTATTTTAGACTGATGATCCGGTTGTTGTGTATTGCGGGTTGCGGGTTAGCCAACTCGACAACCCGTAACCCGCAACAAAACCACAACTTTACAACTGAATAAGTCCCCTTTCAAAAATCAGGGATGAACTCATTTCTTTTCTCCTTACCACCTATTTACTTAGCATCTAACATCTTTGCAATACGGTCACGCGCATCTTGCAAATGATACTTACTCATTGGATCAGACATTTTAGGCAATGCCTTTTTAATGTCCTTATCTAATGCTTTTAATTCTGCTTTTACCATCGGCCATATATCTGACTGATTAAGGGGCGTCGTTGGCGGGCCAAAGGAGAAGCGAGAACTACTGGTAGACTTTGGTGGGTTAAGCATCAGGTTAAGTTGCTCAAGATGGGCACGTTGTAGGTTTCGACGGTATACATCGATGGATTTATTGGTATATACTTCAGTCCAAAGTCCTCGTCGAAGACTCGTAAACATATCTATAGGCGTATAGGAATTGCTGCCCGCAAAGGCCGTAGTTTCCATCATTCGTTGAAGTCTACTTGTACTCAACAGGCCTCTAAGATGGCGAGTTTGTAGTGATCGGATTCTTTCCAATGCACCATTAGATTCGATTCGGCGTAATATTTCTGGGTCCAATAACCAGGTAGGGGTAGCAAAGACTTGTTCATTCAAGAACTTCATCGCTTCCCTTTGCTTTCCGGCAGGTACTGGCGTAAACACTACCCCTTCTTGATCTGCTTTTTTAGTATCCTGATATATGCCCCCTACATTGTTCACGACATGACCAATATAGCGACTCCAAACACTGATCAATTCTCCGTACAACTCTGATAAATCGCCATAGTTTTTAGAATCTTTAGTCGTCCATTCTATCAAATTAGGTGCTACTTTTTTCAAGTTACTTAAACCGTAGGTGCTCGCTAAAACCGCATCATCCCCAATGGATTCCGTCTGCGAATTCGGGTCCTCACCACGGCCACCGCCAAATTGGAAGCGGGGATCTTCTACCTTTTCTCTAATCCAGTTATCTAAGGTAGCTAACTCACTTTCCGAAGTAGTCGCATTGGGCACCAATCGATAGCCCCAATTGATCGCATAATGATCATAAGGTCCGATCTGGCGGACAAATCGTATACCCTCATCACCAGGTTGTGCCACATAATTATATCGGGCATAATCCATAATAGTAGTAGCTATACCATATTCTTGGGTAAAAGATCCGGAGCGTAATGAGTCTACGGGATAAGCTGCACTGGCTTTCATATTGTGCGGTAAACCCAAGGCGTGACCGATTTCATGGGCAATGACCATCTTCATCATTTCCCCGATATCTTCCTGAGGCGTATTTAAGGTTCTAGCGTTGGGATTGGCAGCTCCCGTTTCCAATAGGTAGCGGTTTCGGTAAGAGCGCAGGTGGTTATGGTACCAAATAATATCACTCTCGATAATTTCACCAGTACGTGGATCACTGACACTTGGCCCTACTGCGTTTCTAGTTGTGCTAGCTACATAACGAACGACGGAATAGCGGGCATCTTCTGGACTAAAATCAGGGTCCTCCTCCAGAGTCGGAGGATCTTTGCAGATAATGGCATTTTTAAACCCAGCTGTTTCAAATACCTTTTGCCATTCTTCCACCCCAGCCTTCATATAGGGCCGCAACTTTTCTGGCGTGCCTGGATCGAGGTAATACACGATAGGCTTCACGGGTTCTACCAATTCACCTCTCGCATAGGCAGCGGGGTCTTTGGGCTCTAAACGCCAGCGACGGATATATCTTTTACTGTCTGATTTCAATGCGTCAGAGCTGTAGTCAATCTGGCCAATCGTAAACCAACCTACCCGAGGGTCATACATCCTTGGTGTCATCGGCTTTTCGGGCAAACGAATCATCGATTGATTCCACTGGATAGACAAAGCACCTGATCTCGCACTTCTTGAACCGGCACCCGCCTTGTAAGTGACCGTATGAACCACCTCAAGGTTTATAGGAAAAGCTCGTATTGTATCAATAAAGGATCGATTGCCATCTGGCGAAGAAACTTTCTGGTCTTTCTTGATGCGATCTGGAATTTGATTGATCCCACCTTTGGAAAAAAGACTCGTCACATCGATCACTACTCCCGTGGTATCTTTATTTAATGCGGCTATTTTGAAAGACTGCCAAATAGGTTCGAAGTTATTTACCCGAACGGATTCGTGTATGGCCTCTCCTTCATTAGCTACATTCTGATAGGAAGCAATTTTTACTAAAATATTGTTTCCATTTCGTTCCCAGCGGACGACCTGTTCCAAGATCTTAGATCCTGCATTTAAGTAGGGACTAAAGTTGGATGGAATCGCTTTGATTCTACTAATCCACAACATTTCAACCCCTAATTGATCATCAGGAATTTCATAATACCACTTATCACCTACACGGTGTACGGTAAAAAGCCCCTCGTCGGTTTTGGCTTTATCGGTGATAATATCTTTGTAAGGTTTGAAGGGAGATTTCTCCTTCTTAGGCTTTTTGGCCGTGGTATCTGCTTCAATGGTAGCGGGTTTCTTTTGTGCTTGCAGACTTGGCGCAATAAAAAGGAAACCACAAAAAAGTAACAGCGCACGGAGTAACGATGGAAAGTTTAAGTTATTCACAGCTAATCATTTAATATTTAGCAATTGGATTAAGGCTTCATTCTTAAAGAACATATTTTGTTCTTCAGGCTGCCGAAAGTACTACTAAACAAAAGAGACGAGAGGCCAGATGACAGAGGCGAGATATAGAGCAGAAGGTGTACTTCAGCAGTCTCTTTTCCCTGCCTTTGCCGGTAGGCAGGTCGCTTCTGTCGTCTAAATGTCTAGTAATATGGCTGCCGAAAATACAAAACTAATTAGGAGTGGATTGTGAAATTATTGCTGAATTTACTTTTAGCAAGGAGCGAAGAATAAATTAACGAACAAGGCCTGCTCGATTACTGCAAATACATCAAGATGCGATACAAAAGACTCGCCCCTAGTTTAGCCGTTCGTTGATCAATATCATAGGTAGGGTTGAGTTCGCAAATATCACATAGTCTCAATTTCCCGGAAGCAGCGATGAGTTCTATCCCTGTCTCTTATACACATCTCCGAGCCCACGAGACCGAGGCTGATCTCG
>CAJXUM010000183.1 GCA_913060855.1 uncultured Lewinella sp.
CTATCCTCTTCGTCGGCAGCGTCAGATGTGTATAAGAGACAGCCTGTACAGTGTTCAGCAGCAATTGCAGCGCTTCGATGAAATTCCGGCCACTTTACAGCAACTCCGACGTATTCCCACCCAGTCACGCGAGCAGGAGGAAAAACTCTACATTAGAAGTATCAATTTGGAAACCGATTTCTATCTCAGTACAGGGCAATTTCAATTTGGGATTATACAGGTGGAAGGAGCGCTCGCTGCCCTTCCCAAATATTTAAAAAAGATCAATAAACAACAGCGTTTGAGCTTGTTTTACAATCTATCTTATCTCTATTTTGGGGCCAGCGCCTATGATAAAGCCCTGGATTGGATGAATGAATTGCTCAATGATCCTGACCTAAAAACGCGTGCCGATATTCATTGCTTTGGGCGCCTGCTCAACTTAATCATTCACTACGAATTAGGGAATGACCAACTGCTAGCCTACATCGAAAAATCGACCTATCGCTTTTTATCCAATCGAAAGCGCCTATTCAAGGTAGAGTCTATCATGTTGAAACTGATGCGTCGGTATCAAAAATGGCTCAGTCCAAAAGAAAAGACATTGGGTTTTGAAGAGCTTTTACAAGAACTTCAAGCATTACAGGCTGATGAATTTGAACGCAAGGCTTTCGACTATTTCAACTTTATAGCCTGGATGGAAAGCAAAGTCAACCATCAATCTTTCGAGTCACTCATTCAGCTGAAACAAAAAGGAGCCGGGCACTAAGCCCGGCTGTAAGCAATGCAGGTCGAACACTCATACGGTTTTTAAGGAAAGAGAATTCTACTAAGGAACTACTACTCTTTGTACCTCCAATTGCTCATTGTACTGGATTTTTAGGAAATAAATACCTGATAGCAAGCTACTGACATCCACTTCCGTCAATAGATCATTAGACGTCATTTTTCGCAGCACCTTCCCGGTACTATCACTGATCCAAATCTTTGCGGGTACTGCTAACTCCACAGGGAATTGTACCTGTACAAAACTTGAACTGATGGTAGGAAAAACGGATACCGTTTGCAGTGCTTTTTCGGAAGAAAGTATTCGCTGGGCTGCCAATTGTAGGTTGGGATC
The DNA here is from genome assembly GCA_913060855.1 of uncultured Lewinella sp. Lineage (GTDB taxonomy): Bacteria > Bacteroidota > Bacteroidia > Chitinophagales > Saprospiraceae > DT-111. The sequence goes on from CAJXUM010000183.1 coordinate 1,100, forward strand.
GAAAAGACTACGATCTTGCAATAATCCCACCGAGAGACGCGCCAGCGCCACGTGACCATATATTTTGAATTCGGCAGTACTACTGTATTCAACATCACCATTGGCGCAGACAACCAACGCTCGTACCTGCACAACTCGATCTGATCCCGCATACATAGGGGGCGTTTGATAAGTCTCCGACGTAGCGCCCGGGATATTCAACCAATCCGTATTTCTCGTTCGGAATTTCCATTGGATAGCATCTCCATGATGATCATTTAAGTAGAAGGTCGTCGTGGAGCCAGATCGGATAGCGGCAGGAGAAACTCGGGCGTGACCACCTTGGCAAATCCTTTCGTCAATAAAGAAGACATCGATAGCACTACAGCCTCCTTGGTCTTTCACCTCTACCCAATAAGCCCCGGCGTTTAGGTCTTCCACACAGGATTCGTCTCCGACACTTGCATTACTGGATAAGTCCCACCATTGATAGGCATAAGGCGCCGTACCATTGAGCACTTCGACACAAGCGTAGCTTCCGTATGGATCAAATTCTAATACCGTCTCCAGTCCTTCTCCTCCTGGCACTTCGGCGGTGATCCCTCCTGTGCAGCCATTGGCATCTTCGACCTTGATCGAGTAAGTTCCAGCAGCTAAGCCTTCGAATGTGATTTCATTACCATCAAGAATCTGAGTTATGCCATCCCATCGGGTAATACTATAAGGTGGCGTTCCGCCGCTAATTTTCATTCTGATCACTCCATCTGCTTCCCCATTGCAACCTGCGGGTTGTACCTCATAGCCTAGCTCCAGGCCATTGTTAGCAGGAGGAATGGTTACTCGAAGTAATTGATAACAACGCTGCGCATCAACAACCAATACGATGTAATGCCCCGCAGGAATATCCTCCGCACAGCGACGATATACACCCGCTGTATTAGGACCAAAGTCCATCTGATCAGTAGGAATAGCATCTACTATTCGTGGGGTTCCATTATCGTCAAAAACAACTTGCGGTTCTACTGTGGTGATATTGTCCCAACGCCATACCCAGATGTTGTAAGGAAAAGTCCCGCCATATACCGTGAGGCAACCATCGACTTGCCCGGCGCAAGTAGGGCTCGTAATTTCAAAGTTCGCCTCTATCTGACTAGGTTCGCCAATCGTCACTTCTGTACGCGCACTACAGCCTTGTCGATCTTCTACCTTAATCTGATAAGTGCCTGCCGACAAGTCATCAATCAATATATAATCCGTATCAATAATCTGGTAATCATTCGGGCTAATGGCTATCGCATAAGGGGCCACACCTCCGTCAATTTTCAGCTCCACACTTCCATCTGCATTCCCATAGCAGCGAGCATCTTGCACTGCAGTTCTAAGCGTCAAACCCGTTCCTGAAGGTGTCTGGGTACGAATGACATCATAACAGCCATTACTATCCAGCACAACTATCACATAATAACCAGGAGTGATGTCTTCTACACAACGGCGGTAGTTAGCGGGACTGGTACTAGGCCCAAAATCCAAGTCATTGGTAGCGACATTCCCATCGGCCAAGGGCTCTCCATCTGCATTCAAAGAGATCTGCGGTTCGGCGAAGGGCGCGTTGGGCCAGTACCAGACGAAAATGCGATAGGGTTGCTCTCCGCCTTCAACATATAGGCAAGCATCTACTTGGGCACTGCAGGCTGCGCTGGTTATTTCCAACTTAGCCTCAACATCGCCAGGAGAATTTATTTCAAATCGTTCTACTAATACGCACCCATTGGCATCTACGGTTCTGAGTTCATAAACACCCCGCGCCAGGTTATCAAAACAGCCATTATCTCCAATAATCGCCTCATCCGTAACGGAAGGGTAAACCGTCGTGGCATAGGGGCCTGTATCTCCATCAATTTTAAAACAAATACTGCCGGCCTGCGTACTGCCACAGCCTCCCTGCCGGACTTCCACTTCTCGTCTAAAAGGAGTATTCTCTTCGATTTCTACGCGTTCCCAGGCATAGCAAAAGTGACGATCTACCACAAATACATAATAGACACCATCGGCTACATCTTCTGCACAAAAGGCGGGTCCATCTGTACTATTAGGGTCATAGGGTATACCGAGGGCGGGGTCTAAATCACTCCAATCACTGATGGTTCCAGTAGATGACTCAGCATAGATATCGGGCACCTGGTCAAATACCCATACGTAATAAGGGGCCGTTCCGCCCGAAACATAGACACATCCATTTGGCTGTCCACACTCCGGCTGTTCCAATCGAATATCAATTTGAATCGGCTCGGGCTCAGAGATGACCCAGCTTCCAATTCCTACACAAACTTCATCCGTAGTTGAAATGGAAACCGCATAAACACCAGCTTCTAATTGATCGATATCTTCGGTTTCCGCCGTAAATCCATCGGGACCTTCCCAACTATAATATAAGGGTGCCAAATCGATTTCGATATTCAAATCAATCGCACCATCTCCAGCCCCATGACAACTTACCTGCTCAATATCCGCAGGAATATAATAATCAACAGCGGGAATATTGATGGTCAAATCCTGGCTACAGTCTGCTGCATCAGTCACCTTCACGGAATAATTCCCTGGGGCTAGATTGGGAAAACAAATGGTTAAATCTTCAGTTGGCGAAGGATTGGTGCCATCATCATTACTAAATATAATGGTGTAGGGGGCCGTTCCGCCTTCAATCTGTAAACAGACTTCGGCTCCATCACAGCTTTGCATAAAGGAAGTGGTCGTGACTTCCAAATCACAACGCATCAATACTGAAGCAGTGGGAAAATGAATGATTTGTGCTTCTAAGATCGGAATTAGGGCCAGGCTAAGACAGGCCCAGCATAATAGTTTAGTAAAAACAGTTGCAAAAAGGTACACTAACTTGACATTCATAAGAAAGTTTGTTTTTGGGTTGTTAAACATGAGATTCTGTTCGACAACAAACTTCCATGAATTTCAGTGAAGGAGCAATTCAAGTTGAAAGGAAAACGTAGGAGTCCAACCCCGCCCCGTAACCGCCAAATTTATTTGGCCAGTTCGCCAAGCACCATAGGCTACAATCGCCAGAACAGGGACTGGTGGAGGAGCTATGCCCCTTTAGCAAGCTAGTGCGGCGGGGTAAATTGCAGGTAAAAACACCTGCAAGGGCGGCGGGATGCACCGGCGATGGCCGAGGAGTCCAAGCTCCGTAACCGCCAAATTTATTTGGCCAGTTCGCCAAGTACCATAGAACACGATGGCCAGAGGTGGGCTGGTGGAGGGGCTTATAGCCGGTAGCTGGCTGTGAGGCCAGCTAGATTGTCGGTGAAAACGCCAGAGATGGCGGCGTTTTCACCGACAATGGCTAAAAAAGTAGAGGCTCGCCAATAAATTGGCGGCCTACAGATTAATCTTCTTTTTCTTCTTTTCCTGCTGTTTCTTCTTTCTTCTTCGGTACGCTCCTACCTTTACTCGGCTTAGGGCGGCTATTACCGTAAGAACTCTTATTAACTTTCCCACGCTTGGTTCTTCTATCTCCTTTTCCCATAAGAATTAATTGTAATGGTTATAAAATGAGGCGCGAAGATAAGCAATGCCACTGGAACAGGCAAGGAAAGATTTTCAAAGCCTGATCCAAGCACATTTATCCTTTATCTTGCTGCTCGAATACGAGTAGACTCCTGGATCCAACAACCGACTGAAAAAGCTGCACCCTCACTAAGGCTGCGCTGGAAGATGTCTCCTCGAGAAGGCATGTATTTAGCGTATTGGCCAATCCATTTATTGGCTTCTTTTGCTGCACTAGGATCTATTTTCTTGGCGTAATTCCATTTATCAATGGCGGGCCAAACCACAATTTGGCTATCCCAGCCAGTGCCTGGTCCACACAATGGGCCACTAGAGGCATATAGACGACCTATGAGCAGGTAGGGCTCTCCCCAATTAGAACGTGCTGCAGCTGCCTTGAGGGCGTACTGGCGAGCTTTGGAGAAACTCTGCAGGTGTGAATAATAAATCTTAGCACACAATAACAAATACTTACCTTTCTTTTCTATATCAGTCTCTTCGTTGGCGACTTCTTCAAAGAGTTGTATAGATTCCTGATACTTGGCATCTCGTAAGGCCTGATAAGCCTTTTGCACCACAGTCTCCTCTACACATTCTTCATTGCCCGTTTTGATCAAGGTCTTGAATTTTTCTAAGCTTTCTTCACAGCCTCCCCATTTCAATCGACTGTAGACCATTCTAATGACGTCGCAGTCTTTTGGTGACTCTTCAAACTCAGGAAAGAATTTATCCAGGTAATAATCGCAATCATAGAAACCTCTTACCGTTTCGAAAGCCTGCAGTCGGACCGGCGCATAGCCTTGAATAATAGCCCATCGATCACAACTATTCCCTTCACAGTCTTCCATGCCTTTGGCCACAATTTCCTTGATTCTGGCTTCGTATCGCTGTGCCTCGGCGATGTCTATATTTTCACCAAAGTACATTTCCACCAACAGAGCGGTAAAGGGATTGACTATAAAATCAGGCACCTTTTCAATATCGGCATCAATGGCAACCTTGAATAGTTCATAGACCTCTACTCGGGTAGCTCGATGTGGGTATTTGTAATAGTAATCAAAAGCCTTACGCCCAGATATATACTCCCCTTCTTTGTAGCAGTTATCGATCTCATCGTACAGTTCAAATATTCGATCGATATGTTTTTCTTTTTCTAGAGAATCTTTAGTGGCAGCATAAAAATGCTGGTAAAAGCGGATGCCATCGGCATAGACGGTATTCCGACGACCGTCAGCAGCAGGCGCCACCTCATACACTTTCTGCCAGTAGCCAAAAGCTTGATCCCAGTCTTTTGCCTTCAAAAAATCGCGATAGAGTACATAATTGGTTTCGGCCTCATCCTGATCGGGTGCATCGGTAAATTTAGGACAAGGGCTAAGATTTGGATCGACTGGCGGAGGGGGAGCGATATTCTGCGTCTCTTCTACCTCTGGTGTTTCTCCCGATTTCTTCCCCTTCTTTTTGGCCTTTCTTTTGGCCTTTCGTTCTTCCACTGAGGTTTTAGTCTTTTGAGCAACTACCATGGTTTGAGGCCCACAAGTAAAGATTAGCAAAACTGCCACGGCAGCTCGGATAAGCAGTTTGAGTTTCATATGATTCAGATTTAAGTGCGTACAGGAATGAGAATGAGCAGAAAACAATTTATTGGATCACCATCAAGATACTAACCTTCTGAAACGACAAAAGGCAAAGGGTCTAATGGACCACTTTGCCTTTTGAATGTCATCTATATTGGACACAAATTAGTTTGTAAATTCCCCAAATCAATCTGGTCAGTAGATGCTATACTTGAAGAGGTTTTGGGGACCCAAAACCTCTTCAGTGTCAGGATATTCATGCTGGTGCCTAGCGGCTCACCTAATTACTTGAATCGGATAGTTACCGTTTCACCAATCCAGCAAGGTACAGTTGCTTTCTGACCTGCCTTCACACCACGCATGAAACCTTCTTGGCCGTCAGGTCGTGCACCGCTCATGTTACCGATACGTTTGTTAGCATCATCCGTAACCTCTGGGTCGATAGATTTAGCATAAGCATATTTTTCAATAGCTGCCAATACTGCTAGACGAGAAGCCCAGTCATCACCACAAGATCGAGTGGTCTTACTGTACATATCTCCAATCAAGATATAAGGCTTACCCCAACCTTCTTTCAGAGAGGCCGCTTTACGAGCATTCGATCGGGCTGCTTGGTACTGTGCTAGTTCCCAAGTTTGGATGAAAGCCATACTGTAATACACCTGCGCTAAAGCTGCACCTTCTTGCTCTCCACTTTCTGTACACTCCTTGTAGCGAACTAAAGCTTCCTCAAATTTACCTTCTTTCTGAAGTTGAGTAGCATCGTAACAAGCATTGTCAATTCGTCTTTGCTTCTCTAGTTCTGCATTGATTTCTGCCGCAAGAGTCTCATACTTACCTTTCAATTCTGCCATTTCTGGATCAGTATCGTCACAACCTCTTTCGCGAAGTGTCACATAAACATATTTGATCACTTCAAGGTCTTCTGGATTCTCCTTGTAAGAAGGAAGCAACTTTTCCTTGAAATAAGTACAATCAAAAATGTCATCTTCTATTTCCTTGAAGTGGTTTTCGAAAATGGCTTTACTCGACTTATAGTAGTCGCTATACTTCGCATTGTTTTCAATATTGTGATCTGCAATAGCGATGGCCTTTTCATGAATTTTCAAAAATTCTTCTTTAGGCAATTGCTTAGAGGTATAAAGGTACTTCATTACCTGACCTAGTGGATCATAAATGATATACTCGGTACTATTCCCCGCTTTGTCCATAGCACCAATCAAGGTTTCGTAAGTAGTCTTGCCATAACCATAACCCGGTGTGTAGAACATGTCAAAGCCTTTACGGCCCATCAAGTAACCTTCATTTTTGTAACAGACCATTTGCTCGTCGTACAAACGCATAATCCAATCCGCCAATTCTTTTTTCTTTGTCGCATCTGCTTCGGCAGCCATCATTGCTTTCAACAATTTACGGCCATCTACATAGTGAGAAGGGCGTTGTCCGTCAGCCGCAGGAGCAATATCGTAAGCTGTTTTCCAGTTATCAAAGGCGATTTTAAAATTTTCGGCGTCCAATTTTGCCAAATCTCCTTTCATAAACGGGCGATACACTACGTGAGCGTTTTCTGCTTGATCTTTTTTGTCTGAGTCATTCCATGTTTGACACTGTGCATTAAGTCCGGTTGCGCTCCAGGAAGTTAATAGCGTCAGCATCAATAAATTGCGTAATACCTTCATAATTAATTGAATTTGCGTTTTAAAAACCAAGTGTTATCATTAAGGGTGAATCCTAGAGTGAGTTTCCCATAGGTTTCGTTGAGTACATCAGTAAGGCCAAATTGACCGATTTCAAATGAAACATCAAAGAAGGAAACTTGCTGCCGGGGCATAACGATCGGGAAACCTACCCCAAAAGTCAAGCCAAGCTTTTTCAGCTGTAACCCATCAACATGTCGGGGATCCGTCCCATAATAAAAACCAGCTCTATAATATACCCTTTCAAAATAATTATTGTAAGATAATATATTCGGGATAAATTCCGCACCTATCGTAAATTGATAGGTATCCATCAGGTTTTCTTCCTTGGCCTCATTCCCATACTGACTCCAACTGCCTATGGAATATTCCACCCCCAGTTTCAATTTATTGACCTGTTCGTAGGTTAAACCAAAACTAATTTCGGCCGGAAGCGTCAGTATTTCTTCTATATCCCGTTCAAATACTAATGTATCTCTTATATCCGATGTATAATTGACGAGGTTGTCTCGATGGTAAAACCGACTCGAGTTTGTCGTCACTTCATTTTTGTTGTTTCCAAATACTCCTAGGGTAATAAATTGACCTGAGGCCGCTTTACTTTCCTCTTCGGAGGGCTTGTCGATTCTAAAGCGATATTGTAGTCCGAGATCAAAGCCTATTCCTCCAACACTGAATTCATCCAGGAACTCCGTATCGTAAGACACCTGTAAGCTATCGAAGGTCACTTTTCTATTCGCCGTTATTTTACCAAAGTTGTAGTTCATATTTACCCCAACAGAAAATCCTTTGTGGCGAAAAGCATTACCCCAGCGAAACCGATAGGTTCCCCCTTTACCTTTTAAGGTATTGGTCGCTACATTAAAATCAGGATTTGTCACACTCGACTGTATATCTGTCTCTTATACACATCTGACGCTGCCGACGAAGAGGATAGTGTAGA
>CAJXUM010000184.1 GCA_913060855.1 uncultured Lewinella sp.
TCTACACTATCCTCTTCGTCGGCAGCGTCAGATGTGTATAAGAGACAGGGATTTAATTGGCGGATTGGATTTCGAGAAGGTACTCATGGATGGGATGCTGAGTTTCTTGCTTTTTGCGGGTGCCCTGCATGTTGATTTTGAACAATTAAAAAAGCAAGCCTGGGCGATTATTTTATTCGCTACATTGGGCGTTGTGACGGCCACTTTCTTGATCGGCACCATCGTTTATTTCATTTTACCGCTCATTGGCTTACCACTCGATTTTATCTATTGCCTTTTGTTTGGAGCGCTTATTTCCCCTACTGATCCTATCGCAGTACTAGGGATTCTAAAGCAGGCTGGCGTTCCCAAAAAATTAGAAATTAAAATTGTAGGAGAGAGTCTATTCAATGACGGCATTGGTGTAGTTGTTTTCCTTACCATATTCCAATTGGCGCAGGCAGGCGTTGGAGATATCCACTTTGGAGAAGTAGCACTGGTTTTCTTGGAAGAGGTCGGTGGTGGTATTGCCCTGGGCCTAGGCTTGGGATGGATCGCCTATCGCTTAATGAAATCGATCGATAGTTATGAAGTAGAAGTCATGATCAGCTTAGCTATTGTCATGGGTGGCTATTTACTAGCTAGCTACCTCCATTTTTCGGGCCCATTGGCGATGGTGGTCGCAGGTTTGATGGTAGGTAATGAACGATTCCGAACGTCCTCCATGTCAGAAACAACGGAACTGTATGTGGATAAATTCTGGGAGTTGATGGACATTCTTTTCAATGCCCTATTATTCGTCATGATTGGCCTCGAAATCATATTGATCAAATTTGAAAGTTCCTTCTTCATCGCCGGACTATTGGCTATTCCTATTGTACTCCTATCTCGTTATATCTCATTGGCTTTGCCCATTGCGCTCCTCAAGAAAAAGTTAGAATTTATACCTAAAACCGGCTTGATTATGACCTGGGGCGGTTTGCGTGGCGGTATATCTATTGCCTTGGCGCTATCTTTACTGAGTACTATGCCACGAGATCAAATTGTGGCCATGACATATATGGTTGTAGTATTTTCCATTGTTGTGCAAGGCTTGACATTAGAGAAGGTCGTGAAGCGGTTGGGGGCCACCTAGGCGAGATCAAATTGATCATTTTAGATAGAATACAAGCCATCATAAGCCGATAATTTTAGTAACTCTCCTCGTAAATAAAAACGAACAGATAGTTCTATAAAACTACGCTGACACTCTACTATAGTATAAATGCTCTCAAGATACTCGTACGATCAATTTAGTGCAATTAAAGCTATATAGGAATATGAAACCACCTATCAAATTATGCCTTTTGATTAGCATTCTCGCTGTATCAAACCTATCTGCATTTCCCAAAGTAGATGATTTTACCATCATAAAAGAGAGAGTAGTAGCAGAGCTCTTGAAATCAGCTGTTGATGATCAAAACATAGCAGAAATCCAAGCGAAGCTACAGCGAGATGGCAGCTTTCAAGGAATTAATTACGACGACCTGAGTCGAACGGCTGGCTTTCCTCATCGCCGTCATACCTATTGGCTAGTAGACCTGGCCAAAGCCTATCAGCAGAAAACATCAAAGGTTTATAAGGATAGCGCGGTAAAAGAAAGCATCGTTCGCGGCTTAAAGTACTGGGTGGAGCATGATTTCTTTGGTGATAACTGGCACAATAATCAAATATCGACACCGACCAACTTGGTGAATCTTCTATTGGTCATGGGCAAAGAATTGCCTGAAGAGCTAGTTAGCAAAGCTGATCCCATTATTGGACGAGCACATATGAATGCTTCTGGTGCCAGGCCAAGTGGCGATCGAATTGTAATCGCCGGTATTTTGGCCAAGCATCTGTTGTTTAAAGGAGATCGAGTCGCCTTTCGAGAAATCATTAAGATTATCGAAGGTGAATTGAAATTTAGTACCGGCCAGCGAGGCATCCAACACGATTACAGTTTTCATCATAGACACGACAGGGTCAATAATACGACCTCCTATGGTTACGGTAAATACGCGAATGCCTTTGGGGAATGGTCCTACTATGTAGCCAACACCGAATTTGCCTTCTCGGTAGAAAAAATCAATCAATTGGTTGATTATTACCTGGACGGAATCTACAAGCAACTCGTATACGGCATCTATACCGATATCAGTGTAAAAAATAGAAGTATTTCCCGCAAGGCAAGCTTTCAACCACAAGGTACGCTTGAAATCGAAAGACTGCTTTTCGGTACCGATTACCGGAAAAAAGAGTTAGAAGAAATTCTCAGTTTAAGGAAAGGAGAAGCCAAACCATCCTCTTCCTTTTCCACCTTCTTTTGGCAAACCGAACATTTTGTGTTCCAACGACCCAATTTCTATACCACGGTAAGAATGTTTTCTACCAGGAATAGAAACATGGAAAAGCCCTACAATGGTCCTGGAAAAACCACCCACCACCGAGCTGATGGAACCAACTACCTGATGCTGAAGGGTGATGAATACCATAACATTTGGCCCGTATATAATTGGCAGAAAATATCAGGTACGACGATCCTGCAAAAACCGAAATTACCGGGCATCGATAAGATTCAACTAGATGGCCTTACCGATTTTGTTGGAGCCGTTTCAGATGGGCTATACGGAGCAGTGGCCTTCGACTTTAAAAGCCCCCATGATGACCTGAAAGCCAAAAAGGCCTGGTTTTTCTTTGATGATGAATATGTTTGCCTGGGTACCGATATCAAGGCGGAACCCAATTTGCCTGTACTGACCACGATTAATCAGGTATTGATGAGGAGCGAAGTGCGTCTCGAGCAAGGAGGTAAAGTACAGCACCTAGTTCCCGGCAATCACGAACTGAAACAGGTAAAATGGGTCCATCAGGATAAGATCGGCTATCTTTTCCCCGAACCCACTGCTATTAATATCTCCAATCAAGCGGAGCAGGGGCGTTGGTCCGATATTACCGATCAGAAAAACATCTCGCAAGAAATCATCAGTGAAAATGTCTTTGCCTTATGGTTTGATCATGGCACGAGTCCGAATGATGCGGCTTATCAATACATCGTCGTGCCCGATGTGAGCGAGCAGGAGCTGAAAGAAACCAGCAAAAATAATCGCCAAATTGAGATCCTTTCCAATACCCCGGATATCCAAGCAGTCAAAAGCAACAAACTTGGTATCTATCAAATCGCATTTTATAAGGCCGGAGAACTTAATATATCCAAGGATCTAAAAGTCAGAATGGATAGCCAAGGAATGGCCATGCTAAAAATGGAGGACAATAAAATAGCGAGCTTGACCCTCGCTGATCCCTCCAGGAAATTGAGTAGAATCGTACTCACGCTACCAGGTCTCTACCCCACCAAGGGAACTGGCTTTATGGCTATTCCTAATCAGCAGCAAAATAATACGCTATTCTTGGTAGACCTCCCGCAAGGAGTTTATGCGGGGAAGAGTGTTAGCATTAATTTGCGGTGAGGCGTGCCCATTAACCCTATTGTGTACTAGTACTTTCGGGTGAATTTCACAGCGGATAGCCCTATTAGTACTTTTGGGTGATGTTTTTACTTATGGGATTACTTAGCTTTGGCATATCAACCTCAAGCACTTGATCAAACCCTATTCCTAGCATTTGCAAAATAACACACATGACGATAGCAGTAGAAATACCCATCCAAGGCGCCAAGGAAGAAGTATGGAAAATCATTTCGGATATAGAAAATGCCGTCAACAACATTTCTGGCATTGAAAAAGTAGAGATCCATCATCACCCAGGAGAAAGCCTTGTGGGGCTAAAATGGACCGAAACGCGAACACTATTTGGGAAAACGGCCACCGAGACGATGTGGATCACCGAAGCAGAAAAAAACCAGTACTACCAGACCAGAGCCGAAAGCCATGGCTCTATTTATATCACCGTCATGCGTATTGAGGAAAATAATGAGGGAACACTCCTAAGCATGGAGTTCACCGGAAAACCTCAAAGTTTGGGCGCGAAAATAATGGCGGGTCTTTTAATGCCTTTTTTCAAAAAGGCAACAAAGAAGGCACTTTATCAAGACCTGCTTGATATCAAAAAAGTAGTGGAAGCCGGGAATTGAGGAGTTAATAAATAGGAATCAAAATCAAAAGGCAGGAAACAGACTACATAGCCGTTGGTACCGTAGCTCCAGCTCGGTACCTGCCCCTTCCTCGTCTTTCGACAGCTCCTGCTGTCCTTCCAAAATCAAAATGTGAATTAGAATTAAAAGCCATGTCTTTGGCTCTGTCGCTCTGTGTTGAATCAAAAATCTAAAAGCATGGCTCCGACTCCGTGTCTCCGTGTTCAATCAAAAGGCAAGGACAAAGCCTCTCCTTACGATACTCCAACCCCATACAATGCCTCTCGCTGTTCTCTTATCGCAGGAGATTTTATGTATTCATCAAAGCTCATTAAGCGATCGATAATACCGTTGGGCGTAATTTCAATGATTCGGTTAGACACCGTTTCCATCAATTGATGATCATGCGAAGTAAAGATCAAGTTACCTTTGAAATCTTTCATGGCATTATTGAGCGCCGTAATAGATTCCAGGTCTAAGTGATTGGTAGGTTCATCTAGAAGTAAGAAATTGGGGTGATTGAGCATGATTTTGGACAACATGCAACGCACCTTTTCCCCTCCCGATAAAACGCTCGATTTTTTATACACTTCTTCTCCAGAGAACAACATACGACCTAAGAAGCCTCGGATAAATTGCTCATCTTTTTCTTCCGAAAATTGACGCAACCAGTCCATCAACTCTAAGTCATTTTCTGCAGAAAAATATTCATCGTTTTCATTGGGCAAATAATCGTAGGTGATCGTCTGTCCAAATTCAATCGTTCCAGTATCCGCTTCCGTTTTTCCCGCCAATACATCAAAGAAGGCATTCATAGCTGCACTCTCTCGACTGATCAAGGCAATCTTTTCGCCATGATTCATGATAAAACTCACATCACCAAACAGCAACTCTCCCGCGGTACCCCTTTTACTCAATTTGTCGACGCGAAGGATCTGGTCACCAGGCTCTCGCTCTGGTTGGAAGCTAATAAAAGGATATTTTCGACTGGAAGGTTTAATGTCCTCCAGGTTTAGTTTTTCCAAGGCTTTTTTGCGACTAGTGGCCTGTTTAGACTTCGAAGCATTCGCGCTAAAGCGTTGGATAAACTCCATCATCTCTTTTCGCTTCTGCTCGGTCTTCTTGTTCTTATTAGCCATCTGCTGCGTCATCAATTGGCTCGATTCGTACCAGAAGGTATAGTTACCCGTAAAGATGCGAATGCGATTGAAGTCGATGTCCACCACATGCGTACAAACCATATCCAGGAAGTAACGGTCGTGAGAAACAACAATCACTGTATTCTTGAAATCAGCTAAGAAATCAGACAACCAAGTCACCGTTTCAGCATCCAAATCGTTGGTGGGCTCATCGAGTAGCAATAGATCGGGATTACCAAAAAGCGCTTGTCCCAATAATACTTTCACCTTCTGCGGGCCATTCAAATCCTTCATTTGCTTATAGTGCAAATCTTCCTTGATTCCCATATTACTCAAGAGCTCAGCCGCATCACTTTCCGCATTCCAGCCGCCCATTTCTCCAAAAGTATTCTCCAATTCAGCAGCACGTAAACCATCTGCATCGGTAGCATCAGGATCCATGTAGATGGCATTCTTTTCTACCATGATATCATACATCTCCTTGTAGCCCATGATCACGGTATTCAACACCTCCTCTTCCTCAAACTCAAAGTGATTCTGCTTCAGCACGGCCATACGATTCCCCGGGTCGATGCTAACGCTACCTCGATTGGGAGAAATTTCATCAGATAGAATTTTCAAAAAGGTAGATTTACCAGCGCCATTCGCACCAATTACCCCATAGCAGTTGCCCAGGGTGAATTTCAAATTTACCTCATCAAATAAAACTCTTTTGCCGTATTGCAGGCCTACATTATCTACTGTGATCATTGGCTAATTTCTGCTTTGACTAGAATTACTAGTTTCCCCTAAAAAGGTGCAAAGGTACGCCTAAACACTGAGCATTGCAACGGAAGAAAGAAAATATCTCGTACTACTGGACAAAGGTAGAGGTCAGAAGACAGACGACAGCGGAGAGATCAGACAGATACAAGGCGGAAGCCTCATCTCAGTAGTTAATAGTGCAATATAACTCACTATTACGTGTAAATAAATCCACAATCCATTTTTTTATAAAAATAGTGCACTACATTACACTTTCAAGTGTAAATAGACGTTCTTTTGCTATATTTGCACAAAATAGAGCATTAAAATGCACCAAGTAGAATTAATCAGAACGATAAAAGAGCGAAGAGAATCATTGCGAGTAACGCAAGAAACTTTATCAGAATTAGCTGAGTTAAGTTTGCGGACAGTAAAGCAGTTTGAAAGCGGTAAAGGAAACCCCACGCTTAATACGCTACAAAAAATATCAGATGTACTGGGCTTGGAAGTTTGTTTGAAACTTAAAGACTTAACTTCTAATAAATGAGAACAGCTCAAGTTTTATATAAGGACGAAAAGGCAGGAATGTTAATCCAACAAGATAATGGTTTTTTTATTTTCAAGTACGAAAAGAACTGGGTAGAAAATGCTTCAAAGCCGAGCATTAGTCTAACACTGCCAAAACGAGAAAAAGAATATCGATCAAAGTATTTATTTCCTTTCTTCTATAATATGTTACCGGAAGGTTCCAACAAGCAGATAGTATGCAAATACAATCGAATAGATATGGATGACTATTTTAGTATATTAACAGTGACCGCAAGGAATGACACGATCGGCGCAGTAAGCATAATAAAAATTGAGAATTAATGTCGCTCCCTGAAATAAATTATTGTCCAGGTACATTAGCTGAGGGATTTAATACTTATAGCAGAACATGCTTGAAAAGAGTGTTCAATGGTAAAAAAGTAAATCATATCCTAAATTATGATTCGCCTGCTATCAATCCTGCTATGACGGAACTCTTTGATGAAAATCGAAAAAGAATATCTATATCAGGCGTACAAGAAAAATTTTCAGTAGTCCTCGATAAGAATAAGTTAAGATTAATTGTAGACGGAGAACGTGGTACTCATATTCTAAAACCGATACCACAAGTCGGAAGGAAGGTAGATCAAATGCCTGCTAATGAGCATTTAACGATGCAGGTTGCAAGGCAAATATATAATATTGTAACCGCAGAAAACGCGCTAATATTTTTTAAGAATGGTTCTCCTGCTTATATAACAAAGAGATTTGATTTCGATGTAAATAACAGAAAACGCGCGCAAGAAGATTTTGCTTCAATAGCTGGACGAACACCTCAAACACATGGACAGCATTATAAATATTCGGGGAATTATTTAGAGCTGTTTGAATTAATGAAGTCTCATTTACCAGCCTATCAACTAGAAGCCATAAAGCTATTTAAAATATTGATATTTAATTATCTATTTTCTAATGGTGATGCTCATTTGAAAAATTTTTCATTATCAGAAACCCCGATGGGAGACTTTATATTAAGTCCTGCTTATGATCTTCTAAATAGTCGAATTCATGTAGAAGGCAGCGATTTCGCTTTGGAAGAAGGTCTTTTACCCAAGCCTATCAATCATGGCAAAATCAGTCAACAGTTCAAGCTTCTTGCAGAAAAAGCAGGTATCAAGCAGAAAATATCGGAGGATATATTAAAGTTCATGCTGAGCCAGTCCGATTTAGTGGGTTCTTTTGTAAATGCTTCATTCCTCGATCAAAAAACGAAACGAAGCTACCTACAACATTACCAAGGCAAGTTGAATAGGCTATCAAAGGTTTAGCTAAATAATATAATACTACCCAAAATGAAAAAACAACTACTCAATCTTTTCTCTTTGCTCCTTTTAGTCTCATTACTAAGCTTCCAGGTCCAAGCGAAGGTCAGACTTCCTGCTATCTTCAGCTCGAATATGGTGCTCCAACAAAACCAAGAAGTAGCCATTTGGGGATGGGCAAGCCCAGCAGAAGAGGTTAAGGTCACGGGCAGTTGGAATAACAAGACGGTAGAAGTTAAGGCGAGCAGTGGTGCCAAATGGAAGGTTCTTTTGCAAACGCCAACGGCAGGAGGTCCTTTCACGGTAACCATTGAAGGACAAAATACTATGGTGCTGGACAATGTGCTGATTGGAGAAGTGTGGGTTTGTTCTGGTCAGTCCAATATGGAGTCATCTGCTACACATGGCTATTCTTTTGATAATGCCAAAGAAGAAACCGCCAATGCCAATTATCCTACCATTCGATTATTCCATGTGGAAAAAGCGACAGCGGATACAAAACAAGAAGACCTTAGCGGCACATGGACGCTATGCTCACCCGAAACAATGAAAAGTTTTAGCGGAACGGCCTATTTCTTTGGGCGGGAATTGCAAAGTAAATTGGATGTCCCCATTGGGTTAATTCATGCCAGTTGGGGCGGAACGGCGGCTGAAGTATGGACGGATGAGGCCGTGGTCGAAGCGGATCAAGACCTCAAAAAAAATGCTACCCAATTGGCCGTTACAGATTGGTGGCCGATGAAACCGGGTTCAGCCTTCAATGCCATGATCGCTCCGCTGATCCCGTATGGAATGGCAGGCAGCATTTGGTACCAGGGTGAAAGTAATACCGTTGCGCCTTTGAGTTATAGCAGACTTTTTCCTGCCATGATTAAAGATTGGCGGAACAAATGGGGGCACGAATTCCCTTTTTACTACGTGCAGATTGCTCCTTTTAAATATAATGATCCTTATATAGGTGTCCTGTTAAGGGACTGTCTCTTATACACATCTGACGCTGCCGACGAAGAGGATAGTG
>CAJXUM010000185.1 GCA_913060855.1 uncultured Lewinella sp.
TCTACACTATCCTCTTCGTCGGCAGCGTCAGATGTGTATAAGAGACAGATTACTACCCGTTCCCTTTATTCCCACTCCCTTATAATCAGGATTAACTTACTTTTCAAGTTTAATGTCCCTTTCGACAAGTCATAAGTTATTATTTATGCTTCAATAAGGTCAACTTGAAACTAAGCTAAAGATTTTTTTTATACGCTGGTTAATCCGAGTAAACATGTACAAAGGTCTCATTCAAAAAGAGAAATATCTTTCTGTGATAGGTTTAGGCTATGTTGGCCTACCTTTAGCGCTTGCCTTGGCCAAGCATTTTCGTGTTATTGGCTTCGATATCAATGCGGATCGAGTCAAGTTGATGCAAAAACAAATCGACCCTTCTTGTGAGTTGGAAGCAGCTGACTTCGAAGGCCGGGATATCGAATTCACGGCCGATCCAGAAGACCTAAGACGCGCGCACTTCCATATTGTGGCCGTTCCCACACCTATCGATGCTTATAATGTTCCCAACCTGAGTCCCTTAATTAGTGCGTCCAGAACAGTAGGTAAGATTCTCAAACAAGATGATTACGTCATCTTCGAATCCACGGTTTATCCGGGATGCACCGAAGAAGATTGTATTCCTATTTTGGAGGAAGAGTCAGGACTTAGTTTTGGTCGGGATTTCAAAGTGGGTTATTCTCCAGAACGGATCAATCCAGGAGACAAAGAACATACCGTTGAACACATCCTAAAGATTGTGTCGGGCAGTGACGAAATGGCCCTAGAAGAAATAGCCAATGTGTATGGTCAGGCGATTACAGCAGGCGTGTATAAGGCGAGCTCTATCAAGGTAGCTGAGGCCGCCAAAGTAATCGAAAATACGCAGCGTGACTTGAATATCTCATTTATGAATGAGTTATCCATTATTTTCGATCGCATGAATTTGGACACCCAAGAGGTTTTAGCTGCAGCGGGTACCAAATGGAATTTCCTTAAATTTTCACCAGGTCTAGTGGGTGGTCATTGCATAGGCGTTGATCCCTATTACTTGTTGCATAAAGCGAAGGAAATTGGATATGATCCGCAAGTGATTGTAAGCGGGCGAAGGATCAATGATAATATGCCTGCCTTCATTGCTAAACGATTGGTGCAAATGTTGGCTCAACGCAATAAAAACCCTAATGAATGCAAGGTTTTAATCATGGGGATCACTTTTAAGGAAAATGTAGCCGATATCCGCAACTCAAAGGTGATAGATGTCGTAAAAGAATTACAACAGTATGCTGTCAATGTACACATTACTGACCCCCAAGCGTCCCCTAATGAAGTAAGTAATAAATACAACCTAACCCTAAGTGATGAACCTTCCACTGCTTATGACGCGGTTTTAGTAGCAGTGAATCACAACGAATACAGGGATTTGACCATTGACTATTTCAAGTCCATCATGACAACAGATCCGATTTTATTGGACCTGAAAGGAATATATCAAAGACCTGCTGAGAATGGTCTACTATATTGGAGATTGTAATTGGTAGACGGTATAAAACACTCATAATGAACACACAAGCGAGCAATAGTAGACTACAGTTAGATGAGCATGAAGCTCGTTGGTTTGCGATATATACTCGTTATAAGAGAGAAAAGTTGATCCGAAAACGCCTAGCACAGAAAGGCGTGACAACTTACCTACCTGTTCAACAATTCGTGAGACATTATACCCGAAAAGTAAAAGTAGTAGATCTTCCATTGATCAGTTGTTATCTGTTTGTGAAGATCACTAAGGGAGAATATATCAGCGTATTAGAAACACCTGATGTCCTCCATTTTGTTAGAAACGCCAATGAAATGATGGCTATTCCAGAAGCGGAAATTGAGGTTATGCGCCGCGTAGTGGGAGAGCAGAGTGATATCGAGGTAAATAAGTCTACTTTCCAATATGGAGATGAAGTAGAAATAATTGGCGGAAGACTAACCGGAATTAAAGGAACTTTGATCGAGAATCATACAAATAAAAACCTTTTAATAGAACTCAATCAAATAGGCTACACACTGCAACTGCAGGTCGATTCTTCTTTATTGAGGAGGGTCTCCAGTGCCAAAAAAACGGCAGCATTAGCTACCAGTACAAGAATTAGAGAGCGAAGCGCTTAATTCGGCGCTAGAATAGAATTGGCATCTACTTACCAAGACCATTAGGTCAACTAAGCAAAAAAGAAAAATATCCATGCCCTTTGGATTAGGGGGTTGGGTGTTAGCCTTTGGCTGACTGCCAACTACCTATTACAAGGGAAAATCAAATGGTTTTAGACCATTTCTAGATCTATGTATATAGACAATTGTAATTATTTCATTTTTTCGGAGATTAAGGCATTGCGACTTATCAACGGCGAAGCCCTATCAATACTCCAATTGGACACCTCTTCAACACCTTACAATTCATGAAAAATTTTGTTTTAATTGGTGCTGCAGGTTATGTGGCTCCGCGACACATGCGAGCGATCAAAGATACTGGCCATCAGCTTGTAGCTGCTTTAGATAGCAATGACTCAGTTGGTATTATTGATAGCTATTTTCCGCAAGCGGACTTCTTCACGGAATTCGAGCGCTTTGATCGTCACATCAGTAAATTACAGCGAAATGGTACTTCGATAGACTATGTAGCTGTTTGCTCACCCAATTATTTGCATGATTCGCACATTCGGTTTGGAATGCGGGTAGGGGCTAATGTGATCTGTGAAAAGCCACTCGTCTTAAATCCGTGGAACGTCAGTGCCTTAAAAGACATTGAAGTAGAAACAGGCTTGAAGGTCAATACGATTTTGCAATTGCGCTTGCATCCAGCGCTGATCGCCTTGAAAAAGGAAGTGGAAGCTGGAGATCCTAATAAAATTTACGATGTAGACTTAAGTTATATTACCTCTAGAGGTAAATGGTACTATACGAGCTGGAAGGGCTTCAAAGAAAAGTCTGGCGGAATTGCCACTAATATTGGCATTCACTTTTTTGATATGCTACACTGGATTTTTGGCGCTGTTGAATCCAACGTGATTCATGTACACACACATGACAGAGCAGCAGGTTACTTACAGCTCCGACGTGCTCGGGTACGATGGTTTCTTAGCATCAACTCCGACACCTTACCCGAAGAAGTAAAAGCGAAAGGGGGAACCACTTTCCGTTCTATCACCGTAGATAATAAGGAGATAGAGTTTAGTGGAGGATTTACCGATCTTCATACGCTAAGCTACCAAGCGATTTTAGATGGCAATGGCTTCAGTTTAAATGAAGCAGCCGAGGCTATCCAGATCGCTTACGATATTAGAAATGCTAAAACAGTAGGTTTAGACGGATCTCATCATCCGCTGGCAGAACTGCCACTGGTGACTCATCCCTTTACACGAGGTACAGAGCAGGAGGCTCGTCTTTTCTCTGAAGCTGTTTCAAAATAAATTGTCGTTAATAGATGGATTACTCCTTTAATAATAATAAGCAAAGAGATTTTATTAATTTCCCACTTTGGGAATCTATTAAGAATGTCTTTTATCCTCCCAAAACGACAAACGTATTGGTAGGCGAGCAATTAAAGACGGATATCCATGCGCACTGGTTGCCAGGAGTAGATGATGGTGCCAAAACGGTCGCTGAGGGGTTAGAAATAGTAGAGGCTTTGGTGGAATTAGGCTATAAAAAATTGATTGCTACGCCTCATATCAAGAAAGTGTTTTACGAAAATGAGCCCGATCAACTATTTGGTGTTTTTAGAGAATTTGAAGCGGCAGTACAGGAGAAAGGATGGGATGTTGAATTGTCTTTAGCAGCGGAATACATGTTGGATGAAGGTTTTCAGCGACATCTAGAAGAGGGATTATTGACCTTGAGTGGCAATATGGTATTAATAGAAATGTCATTTTTCCAGGCTTATCAAGGACTGGAGAAATTATTGTTCGATATTCAACTAAAAGGCTATCAGCCTGTTTTAGCTCATCCAGAGCGGTATCGATATTATTTCAAAAAGTGGGAACAATTCGAGATGCTGAAGGACAGAGGTTGTTTGTTCCAACTCAATATTCCGTCATTGGCAGGTTACTACGGAAAGGAGATTGCCACCGTAGCGAATAAAATCTTGGAGCAAGGTTGGTATGAATTTGCGGGGACCGATCTTCATCATCCAAGACAAATAAAGAGCATACAAGGGTTTAAAGGATTTGGAATGTTCCAGAATGCAGGACTGAATTGAATCCAACCCACATTATACATCCACTATGAGAAAAATTATGATTGAACCTAAACAAAAGTTGAACTACATGAAACAAAAGCAAACCTCCCTACTTTTCGCTGCCTTTGTCCTGCTTGTAATGAGTAGTTGTGGTAGCGTAAAATACCCTGAAATGCTGATGTTTGAGACGGTTCAGACCGAATTAGCCGTCATTGACACTTTACCTCTACTTACGATTCAATCTGACGATATCTTAAGTATTACTGTTACAGATGAAAAGCCTGAAAATGTACTGGCCTTCCAAATTGGGAGGGAAGCACAAGGGCAGGGGGCTGCAGGAGAAAATGCCTTGGGCGTATTGGATGGATATCGAGTGAATGAACAAGGGAAAATATATTTGCCCTATTTAGGTGAAATAGATGCCCTTGGTAAAACAGTTACTGAGTTGCGGGAAGAGCTGCAGGAAGATTTATTACGTTTTTTCCCCAAAGCGACTATCCAAATTCGATTCATGAATTTTAGAGTAACACTCTTAGGGGAAGTCAATCGACCGAATGCCTATATTATTCCCAATGAACGATTAACCGTATTAGAAGCGCTAGGGATGGCCGGTGATTTTACCCCTTATGCTAAGCGAAATGAAGTACTCATCATACGAGAACGAAACGAGGTTCGGGAATTTATCCGGCTCAATACACAAGACAAAGCCTTGTTTACTTCTCCTTATTTCTACTTACAACCTAATGACATTGTCTATGTAGCGCCACTAAAGGCCAAAAAATATGCTACGCAAGGGGACTTTATTTCACGTTATTCGGGAATCCTTTTCCCACTGGTTACCCTAGTGACTTTCTTCTTGGGAACTCGGACTTAATTCACGGCTACACACAATAATTATATTCCAATATGGAAAACTACAATCAATTAGATATCAAAGCACTTCTTCGTAAGGCGCTAAAATATTGGTACCTATATCTTATCATTTTTCCGACTTTCTTGGGCTTAGCGTATATGTACCTCAAAAACGCCCAGCCAAAGTATGAAGCCGAAGCTATGCTTCTCATCAAAGGAGATGAAAAATCGGGAGAGTTAATAGAAGAGGCCATTTTTGATGAACTCAAACTGATCAAAAAGAAAAACCTGGTAGATGAGATCCTAACGCTGCGTTCTACTCCAGTAATGGAAAAGGTGGTGGCACAAATGGAGTTGCAATTCCAGTATTATAGCCTCGAACGATTCCGTAAACATGAGTTGGTCTATAATTCGCCGGTGCAAGTGGTAGATTGGCAGCCTGTCAATAAAGAAATTGGTTTGTATGGCGAACTCTTTTTTGATGGAAATGGAAGTTACCAATTGGTTACGATCGATCCCGATAAAAATGAGGCAGAATATAGTGGCACCTTTGGTAAAGAAATTGAGCTAAAAGAAGGGAAGCTCACCCTCGCCCAGAACGATTTTGAAGAAGGGCAAGGACCTGTTGCTATTCAAATTTCTTCTATAGCAGGGCGTGCAGGCGAATTAATAGATGGGCTCGGCGTTTCCCCGATGGGAGAAAAATCGAGTACTTTATTGCTTAGTCTTCAAGATGTGAGCAGAAAGAGAGGAGAGGAGCTATTGGTCAATATCATTGATGCCTATAATGCGAAAACTAGAGAGGATAAAAACAAGGTCTACGAAAATAGTATCGGAATGATCAGTGAGCGCATCAACTTGATTACCGAAGAACTGGAAGCGGCAGAACGGAACGTGGCGAATTACAAAAGCCGTTTCAGTATGATGTCTTACAGTGTAGAAGGTAATAGGCTGATGAATGACTTGAGTACTTATGACCGGGAAATTTCCAATCGAAATGTGCAATTGGAAATATTGAATGGGATTGAGTCCTATTTGGTACAACATCGAGATAATTTCAATTTCGTGCCTACCAATAATAACATCACGAATCTAACACTGAC
The DNA here is from genome assembly GCA_913060855.1 of uncultured Lewinella sp. Lineage (GTDB taxonomy): Bacteria > Bacteroidota > Bacteroidia > Chitinophagales > Saprospiraceae > DT-111. The sequence continues at coordinate 6,151 of CAJXUM010000185.1, forward strand.
GAATCAGCTCAATAGTTTCAACGACTTTATTAAGCAACGTACCAGCGAAAGCGCCGTAAAAGGCCCGGATCATACAGACATTAAATTAATCGATAAGCAAATTCAAAATCTTCGACAAACCATTATCGATAATATTCGGACCATCAAGGGAGACCTTCAGTTAGCGCGAGATGCCAATAAAGGCCTTCGCACTGACCTAGAAACTCGCCTGCAAAGCTTACCGAATAGAGAAAGAGAGTTAGTAGAAATTGAAAGACAAAAAGGAATTAAAGAGGATTTATATCTCTATTTGCTACAAAAGCGAGAAGAATCCGCTATCTCTTTATCCGTAACTGTTGCCAATGGTAAAATCATTGAGCCGCCTTCTAGTCGAGGTCCGGTAAGTCCGAAGAAAGCCCAGATCGCCTTGATTGCATTATTCATGGGATTTGCCATTCCAACTGGCTTGATTTTATTGCTAGAATCAATGAATGACAAGGTCGAGATGGAAGAGGAAATAGAGCAATTAGCTGGCGTGCCTGTCGTTGGCTCTTTGGGCACCAGTAGCCGGAAAAACAAAGTCGTCGTGACCGAAAACAGCCAGTCACCGATCGCTGAAATGTTTCGCTTACTGCGGGTCAATCTCGCCTATGTGGCACCAGGCAAAACACTCAAAACCATGATGGTTACTTCGAGTGCATCGGGTGATGGTAAGTCTTTCATTACCGCCAATTTAGGAATGGCCCAAGCCCTCACCGGTAAACGTGTCTTATTAGTCGAACTCGATTTAAGGAAACCGAAACAGTCGATCTATTTTGAGACGGACCCTGGTGCGCCTGGGATTGTTAACTACTTGGTAGATCCAAACATATCAGCTGATGAGATCATCAATAATAGTGGCTTGCACGAGAATCTAGATATCATCACCTGCGGCCCTAAACCGCCCAACCCGAGTGAACTGATCTTATCGGAAAGGCTGCGAACCTTTGTGGATCAAATGCGAGATATCTATGATTTCATTATCCTGGATGCACCTCCAGTAGGTTTGGTCGCAGATGCCTTACAGATGAAGGATTTGGTGGAAGCTTGTATGTATGTGGTAAGATCAGGCGTTACCAAAAGGGGGCAATTAGAGATTATCAAGGATATTGCCCAGAAAGATAAACTACCTAAACCATTTGTTGTGCTTAATGGCGTATCACTGAATAGAGGTGGCGGATATGGTTATGGATACGGGTATGGATACGGAGAGAGTCAGCAGTCTAAGAATGAAAGAAAGCGCAAATCTAAGCGCCAAAAGAAAGCGAAGGCTTAATTAAGCATGTCAGAATCTTTAAAAGATCAGTCGATAGCCGCCTTTTTATGGGTGATGATCGACAAATTGGGGAATAGCACGATCAACTTTATTGTCACGATTGTCCTAGCTCGGCTATTGCTGCCGGAGGACTTTGGTGTCATTGCAATGGTCATGATTTTCTTCGAACTATGCGCTGGTTTTGTAGACAGCGGTTTCTCCAATGCCTTGGTAAGAGAAAAGGAAATTTCGGAAGAAGACAAATCGACAACCTTCGTTTTCAACTTCTTGATTTCCATTGTGGTGTATGGCATCCTATTTGTCAGTGCACCAGCCATTGCCGCCTTTTTTGAGGAGGAGTCGCTGGTTATGCTGACTAGAGTGCTAGGTATCAACCTGATTATCAATTCGTTTGCGATTATTCAGCAGGCGGTGTTGACACAGCAGATTGACTTCAAGACGCAAACTAAAGTACGGATCCCCTCGGTCATCATTTCTGGGGGAGTGGCAGTCGTCTTAGCCCTGAATGGTTGGGGTGTTTGGAGTTTGGTGATTCAGTTGGTACTAAGAGCGTTGATCGATACGATTTTGCTCTGGTATTTCCACCCGTGGAAGCTAAGTCTGAAATTCTATAAGTCTTCCTTTATCCGGCTCTTCAAATTTGGTTCTAACATTTTGATTGCAGGTTTGGTACAGCGATTTTTCCAACACATCTTCAAATTGGTGATTGGGAAATATTTTTCAGCCGCAACCCTAGGATTTTATGACCAGGCTAATCGCTTCTGCAATATGGCCATCAATCATTTGTTCCAAGCGGTACAGAAAATTAGCTATCCCATTCTATCTAAGTTGCAAGATGATATGGAACGGCTCAAGGAAGGGTATCGGAAGTTCATCAAGTTGAGTTCCTTCGTCATTCTACCCGCCATGGTATTATTGGGCGTGTTGGCTGAACCTATTATTATCACACTGATTGGAGAAAAGTGGTTGCAATCAGTTCCTTTTCTACAATTGCTTTGTGGGGCAGGAGTCACCTATCACTTTCATGTGATCAACCTGAATATGCTATTGGTGTTGGGGCGATCAGATTTGGGCCTAAGGTTGGAATTCATTGAGAAGATCAGCATTGGCTTGGGTATTATTATCGGTATCCAATTTGGCATAATGGGTTTAGTAATTGGCCAAGTAGTATCCGCATACATTAACTTATTAGTCAATACCTACTATTCAAATAAATTCTTGAAATATTCCCTTCTAGCACAGTTAAGGGATATTTCACCCACTATCATTTTTAGCCTAATGATGGGGGTAGTATTATACCTGTCTCTTATACACATCTGACGCTGCCGACGAAGAGGATAGTG
>CAJXUM010000186.1 GCA_913060855.1 uncultured Lewinella sp.
CTATCCTCTTCGTCGGCAGCGTCAGATGTGTATAAGAGACAGTCCCTGAAACGAACAAATTCCATTCCGAATTCTTCACCCGCAGTAAATTAATCGCCGCGAAGGCAATGGCTAGTATGATGGCCACAATGGTTAACTGCCCCAATTCTACCCCAATATTGAAAGCAAATAACTGGCTCACTAGGCTATTTTCTTCGCCAGGCATCAATGTAGACCGCAGGTAATTGGAGAAGCCCAAGCCATGAATTAGCCCAAAGCCTAAGGCCAATAGATAATTGATACGCCATTTGCTAGCCTGATTATCCTCAGGATCGGGACGATACACGACATTATAAATCGCTGTCATCAATATCGTGATTGGGATAAGGAATTCAATCCAGGCCTTGGAAATATGAATAATATCAAGCGCAGCGAGGGCTAGTGTGATAGAATGCCCGATCGTGAAGGCAGTGACCAGTAAGGCTACTTGTTTCCATTGCCGGAGGCTATAAATAGCACAGAGTGCCACTAAGAATAGAATGTGATCATAGCCCTCAAGATCCAATATATGATGAAACCCTAACTCCAAATAGGAGGAAAACAAAGATTGCATTTTTCTTGTAAAGGTAAGAAAAAAGTCAAGGAGGGTGGGAGGGGTAAAATTGCGAATTAATGAAAAATTAATATATAAAATTTTAACAAATAAGATAATATTATTTAGCTTTACAGAGCTGTGAAATGTTGTCCAACGGACATACTATAAGGCTCCTTTCAGTGGGCAAAGATGCTTTACCCACTTGTTTTCCCCCATTAAGAGACGGCATACTACGTTTGAAATAAGTTTTCGAGAAGGCGTGTACCTATGATGACAGTCATCAGTATTTCCATTTGATTATACAGAATATTGGTGATCAATGGCTTCATTCATGTTTGCTACCAGGTATGTACCTAATCGTTACCATACTTCTTAGTTATTTTTTAACCAGGTTTGTAAAAGCAAATGCTTGATATCTAACCAAAATCCATGATATGGAAGACTTTACAAAACGTTTTTTGTCTTATGCTTTAACTATGGCTGCGGCTCTTGGTTTTAGTTTTGGTCTTGCAGCGCAGGACTGTAGCGAGCTCTTTATATCGGAGTATATAGAAGGGAGCAGCAATAACAAATGTATTGAAATTTATAATCCAACTGGATCTACTGTGAATCTGGATGGTTACGAATTGGCTTTCTATTTTAACGGGGGAACAAACCCCAGTAATTTCCCAATTCCTTTGGTAGGTAACTTAGCAGCCGGCGATGTGTACGTGGTATGTGATGATGGAGCTGCTGCGGTATTTTTGGCAGTAGCGGATCTAACCCCTACTCGTTCATTCTTTAATGGAGATGATGCAGTGGCGCTGACCAAGGATGGTGTTAATATTGATGTGATAGGTGTGATAGGTGATGATCCAGGCTCACAGTGGGGTAGTGGTCTGACATCTACGGCAAACAATACGATCAGACGGAAAGTCAGTACAACAACAGGAAATCCAGCGGGCTCGGCGGATATTGCAGCCGAATGGGATGGTTTTGATTCCAATACAGCGGATGACCTAGGGATTTACATGAATAATTGTAACATGCCCACTTGTGTAATTGATGATATCGTGATGCACAATCAATCTTCTTGTCAAGACGGTGGAACACCTTATGTAAATGACGATGGTTTTTCAGCTTCAATAACGGTTTCATTCTCTTTGGAAGAGCCTATTACAAGCGGAACCCTTGATTTGTCGGTACAAGGAGAAGACTATAGTGTAAATGTCAGTCACATCAGTGGCAATAGCCACACGTTCCAGGTAAACTTAGGGGCTGATGGTAGATCCGTATCGGCTACGGCTAAGTTCTCAGCTGAGCCCGCTTGTGCTTTATCTAAAAGCATAGGTAGTGCTGTCTCACCATGTTCTTCCTTTGCGGCCTGTTCTGTGCCTTTGATCTCTGAATATGTAGAAGGATCAGGTAGTAATAAGTGCATCGAGATTTTTAATCCAACGAATAGTTCGATCAATTTATCAGGCTACACCTTAAATGTATACTTCAATGGTGCTACCTCAGCAGGACGTACTACTGAATTGTCTGGAACACTTCGATCAGGTGAGGTATATGTAGTATGTAATCCAGGAGCTACCAGTGCCTTCCGACAGGCTTCAGATTTGCTCTCAGGAGATATGTTGTTCAACGGAAATGATGCAGTGACTTTAGAGGATGGTTCAGGGATTGTAGATGCCGTGGGACAATTTGGTAATTCCAGCAACTATGCTTCTAATGTGTCTCTACAGCGAAAGCCTAGTAAGACGCGACCTGATAATGATCCTTATGATACTTTTAGTGCTTCTTCAGGTGACTATTTTAGAATGCCTAGTAATACATCTTGGGGATTGGGATCACAGGAGTCTGACTGTATTGCAGTAGAAGATATGGACGGAGATTTCTATGTTTCTCCGGCCATGTGTGATGAAGGTTCCATTTCAGCTGGCGCTGGCAGTTTGACCTTAACCTCTTCCTGCGGGCCTGGTCTACTAGATTATGATGCATCAACTATTGCCTTGAATAAATACTGTGGCAATTTTGAGATAGTGGTGTATGTAGCCGACTTGGATAATCCGGGTTTTGCAGGGATTCAAGTAAGAGAAACCCTGAGCCCTGGCTCTCGAATGATTGGTATTAAGACTAGAAAGAACAATACGTATGTCTACCGAGAGGTAAGAAGTTCACATGGTTCTTCTAAGTACGTAAGCCCTAAGCGTCGTGGCAACGGCTATCACTGGTTAAAGTTGATACGTTCGGGTAGTAGATTTAAGACATATAGCTCTAAAAATGGTTCTTACTGGAAATTGGAACGATCTGTGACGATGTCTTTATCTAGCACCGTATTTGCCGGATTCATGACGGAAAGTAGAAGCCTAAGTTCGACGGCAACTGCCGTGTTTGAAAATATTTCTACGACAGGTCAATGCGGTGTTTCTTCCTTAGTTGCTACTCCTGCAGCAGAACGAGCAGAGTCTTCTTTACAAGACTTTAGTAGCGAAGAAGTAGACAATCTTAATCTTCCACAAGTACGAGAAATAGACCTAGTGGCCGATCTACAATTGAGTCCAAACCCAGCTAGTGACTTCTTACGAGTTGCTATTCCTCAAATTGAGGATCAAAATGGACGCCTTTATATCACAGATATGAATGGTCGAGTGGTCTTTTCACAAGCCTACAAAGGGGATCGTTCTACTTTGGAGATTGATTTGGCTGGACTGCGCTTGAGCCAAGGTATTTATATCTTGAGTCTGCGCACTTCAAAGCAAGTCTTAAGCAAACGATTTGTGAAAGCAGCACAATAACGAACGAAGCAGCTTCGCTGCATGAAGAGATAGTATTGGGAATTGGCGTAGGCGCCTGTCAGGCTAGCCAGATAGATGTTCAACCTACGCCAGTACCAATCAAATGATAAGCAATAAAAAAGGGCTTTCGGAATTTCCGAAAGCCCTTCATAATATGCGTCTAAGAGTTAGTTCCTTGGAAGGGGCTGCAAGTGGATCTCGCTATCGTGGCCATTATTATTGCCACCTTTCTCAGCCCCACGAATTACGGTGGGTATTCAGCCCCATGTATTATGGGGGGTATTCAGCCCCACGTATTACGGTGGGTCCTCAGCCCCACGAATTACGGTGGGTATTCAGCCCCATGTATTACGGTGGGGCCTCAGCCACTCCTTAATATCTGTAGTATTCAGGTTTAAATGGACCTTCTGGTTTAACACCAATATACTCCGCCTGATCATTTCTAAGCTCTTCTAGTTCTACACCAATTTTTTCGAGGTGCAAACGAGCTACTTTTTCATCCAGGTGTTTAGGTAGCATGTAGACCTTGTTTTCGTATTTATCGACGTTCTCCCACAATTCCAATTGTGCTAAGACTTGATTGGTAAAGGAGTTGGACATCACGAAAGAAGGGTGGCCGGTTGCACATCCTAAGTTGACCAATCGGCCTTCTGCTAGAATGATCACGTCATTACCATCAACCGTATACTTATCAACCTGTGGCTTGATCACAACTTTGCTATCACCGTGGGTTCCATTCAACCAGGCCATATCAATTTCATTATCAAAGTGCCCGATGTTACAAACGATGGTTTTATCCTTCATCGATTTAAAGTGCTCGGCCGTGATAATGTCCTTATTACCCGTCGCAGTCACTACGATATTGGCTCGAGGAATAGCATTGCTCATTTTTTTCACCTCAAAACCGTCCATGGCAGCCTGTAAGGCACAAATAGGGTCAATTTCCGTTATGATCACTCGGCAACCTGCTCCACGAAGAGAGGCAGCTGATCCTTTACCTACATCGCCATAACCAGCAACAACCGCTACTTTACCCGCTATCATGATATCTGTGGCACGACGAATCGCATCTACACAGCTTTCTTTACAACCGTACTTATTATCAAACTTAGACTTGGTAACAGAGTCATTGATATTGATGGCAGGCAATAGAAGCGTACCTTTGTTCTGCCGCTCATACAAACGGTGAACACCAGTCGTTGTTTCTTCGCTCAATCCACGGATTTCTTCCACAAGTTCTGGGTGCTCATCAAATACCATATTGGTAAGGTCTCCACCGTCATCCAAAATCATATTCAATGGCTTACCATCACTGAACGCAAACAGCGTTTGCTCGATAGCCCATGAGAACTCCTCTTCGCTCATCCCTTTCCAGGCATAAACAGGTACGCCAGCTGCTGCAATGGCCGCCGCCGCATGGTCTTGCGTAGAGAATATATTACAAGATGACCAGCTTACTTCAGCACCTAGTTCCACTAGGGTCTCAATTAAAACGGCCGTTTGGATAGTCATGTGAAGGCAACCTGCTATACGTGCCCCTTTGAGTGGTTTGGACGGGCCAAATTCTTCGCGTAAGGCCATGAGACCTGGCATTTCAGCTTCAGCCAACTCAATTTCTTTTCGCCCCCAATCAGCTTGAGAAATATCTTTTACTTTATACTTTAAAGCTGCGGTTGATTGCATTAATATTATATTTAATTTTAATTGATCAAGTTATTTAAGGTGCAAAAGTAGTCATTTCCCTACTCTTTTTCAATGAAGTTGTTTTAAAATGGAGGTTGAAATTAGTTGTAGGTGCTTGGAATACATCCCGATAGTTATACGGGACGAAGCTAATTTTGAGAAGCGTACTTGTAAAGTACGGTTGGAAAAATAGCTGATCCCGTATGGTTATCGGGATGGATTTCAATGGCCTGCAAATAAATCATCTATCTATTTTAAATCAACTTCAAAACCACCCTTCAATTCTGAACCATTTGTCTTAAGTTCTTCAAAGACTCGAAAGGGAGGTTGACGACTGCAGAATTAGCGAGCCACCCTGGGATACTACCACCGGGATCTGAGTGATTCTGATAAATCACCTGTAACTTCCCTTGCTCTTGTACGGTGAACTGCCAGGAACCTTCGGATTTTGGGACCCGAATATGATCCTTTTTGACAGGAAGATAATCGGGCAGGCAGGTGGAACGTATGGTCAATTGTTGGGCAGTTTTGGTAAACTCAAATTGGTAGATACCGTCTCGATCAGTAACGGGCCAAGGAGCGTTAGTTTGCAGATAGAAAATCCGCTTATTCCCTGCCTTTTCCAAAGGCTTTACAAATTTTGCATTTGGGGACCATTCTGTGTAACCTTCAATATCTTCAAACAAGGCTTGGATATCATCTAAATTAGAAGCTAGCTCCATTGTACCTTTAAAGGCATGAAGGGGGGAGCCGGGAATCTTCTTGATAAATACTTGAATCCCTTCCTTATTTTTCTTGAGTTCCCAGTCAAGGGGAGGATGCCCCGTCCAAAGTAGACTAACGAAGACAATACTAAGCCAAGTGAATTTCATAGCACGAAAAGTTTTGCTGAGCCAGCCTGCTGGAGCCTGGGCGGCAGCTATTTTTTAGACAACGTTCAAAATGTATACTTACATGAATAGGATTTAGACTCCCAAACCTCTTTGCGTCAGGTATAACCATAAAATGCTAGTTCCTATTGTAGGCTAACAGTAAAAATGAGCAAGTGGTTTTAAATTTCGCTTAGTTGGTAGCAGAAATGCGGGTTATGACCTTTTGAAGTCAAAAAGAAAATAGTGTGCGCAGGGGTTGCTTGGATATTAATGAAAACGGGTGGCAATTTATACCAAGCTTTTCCAGCCCGTCAATTGGTATCTACGGAAAACAAAATACCAAGCTACAATCATGACTAGTGCAATCCCCATTACAAGTACTGTTTGGTCGACGATTAGGTAGTGCAAGCCACCTAATACGCCAGCAAGAAACAAGGATAAAATTCCTGCAGTGAAATTAGATCCTTTGTTCATATTGTCCCAATTATCAGAAAATGGAATCTTCTTGGGTTGGAAAAAGGTAAGTATAATGGTTTCCAATAGCATAATATTGGCAAAACCTAACATAAAATCATCAATGACCATTGGTCCCCAAATGAGCAGGCCGATGACAAACATGATGGCATAAGCTGGCAGGAAGTATTTGGTCACGATGGCTTTGGCCGTTCCGCTTAGTATCCATCCCGGTTCCTTGAGGGGAGAGGCGTGAAATATCCAACTGGCAATCTGTTTATTTGAGTATTGGCTACTGATCAAAGGAGTAGTAAGCAAGAGGAAGCAGAAGTAAATGAGTAGCAGATAGGAATTACTTTCGGGCAATGCAGCCCACCTTTCTTGCAAACTTCCATCGCCATTTAGGGCGAAGTACACGAAGATTGCCGGAACCATACCGAATCCTGGATAGACGCGTGATTTATAATCGCGATTACGTGCGGTCAATCGCCAGCTCCATTTGAAGGCGGCTTTTTCCGCATCATTATTACAAATCCAGCTGGCTAAGCGCTCCATGCGCGTACTTTGCGTAATGACCTCCGCTTTTTTCTCTTCGGTATCCTTGGCATCCCCTCCGCCTTGAGTGATGGCGATTAGTTTTTGGTTGAACGTTTTGGTTAGAACGGTCAGGATAAGCCAGCCACAAATAAAGGGCGTTACGATGGCTAGTGCACTGAGTAGGAGCACCACGAGCGAATGATTCCCCTCTATGAAGAAAGCCCAAAGTCCCGCCAGCCAAGAGGGGGGCGAAAGCAATACAAAAGGGGAGAGAAGTATGTCGGCATTTTCATAATCCTCCAAATCTACCAACCTGGGTAATAGGTAATAGGCAGAGAATATAGTCACCGTGAAGCCAATTTGTAAGTAGTTTAATATTTCCTTGAACTTCTGCGGCGTGCTAATTTGTAAGATCAATAAGTAAATGAGATTGACGATAAATATCACGAATACGAGTCCCAATACAATTTGCAGCCCAAAAACGAGCATTCCGAGGAAACCGTATTTCACCCCAATATAGACCAAGCCAGGTAGGATAAATGCAAGTACAAGCTTGGATAGGTAGATAGCTATGTGCAGTAAACGAGAAACCGTTAGGGTGCGATCATTGATCGGTTTGGGCAATAAAATAAAGTTATCTCTTACATCGATGAGTACTTCTGTGAAATCGGTAATCAGCGTCATGGCTAGCATCACCATCCAACCCGCAAAGTAAAGCGTGAAACCGGTTGCTTGTTCCTCGAAAATGGCTAGTGGTCCAATAAAAAAAAGTCCGATAACGAAAAACACAAGAATAGACACCCAATCCTGGTTTTTAAGGGCCTTCTTACTCGTTCGACCTTGGGTGTTGAAAACACTGGCTCTACGGCTATCCATCTTCACCTTGGCCGAAAGGATAGCCTTTAACTGCACGGTATCTACCCCCAGTTGTTCCCAGAGAAAATTGAATAAGAACACTAACTTTAACAACAAATTATTCATCTGTGTCTTTGTTTTCTTGGAAAGCATCGAAGAAATCACCCGCCGAGCTATCGAAATTTTCGCCTCGGGTAAGATCAGAGAAAATTTCCTCTAAACTACCACCCGTTTGTGCCTTCAAGCTGGCAAAAGAGCCATCGGCCACAATTTCCCCTTGATTGATCAATACGATCCGCTCTGATACTTTTTCGACAATATCCATCATATGCGAACTGTAAAAGATCGTTTTACCTTCTGCTGCCAGCCGGGCGATGATTTCCTTAACCATAATGACAGAATTGGCATCGAGGCCCGAAAGGGGTTCATCTAAAAAAATGATCTCGGGATTATGGATAAGGCCAGATATGAGTAACACCTTCTGCCGCATACCCTTGGAGAAAGTATCAATGCGTTGATCCTTTTGGGCCTCCAAATCGAAAAAACGGAGCATTCTCAAAGACCGTTCCTCTAGCACCGCCTGATCCATATGATGCAATGAGCCTACCAATTCTAAGAATTCCATTGGGGTCAGTACTTCATACATTTCGGCCTGTTCCGGCACATATCCAATCAGCTTCTTGACGGCCAAGGCATCTGTTTTGACATTATGCCCTTTTAGCACTACCTCTCCTTCGAAATCGGAATCTAGTCCAATCAAGATCCGTACTGTTGTACTCTTGCCCGCCCCATTGGGGCCTATGTAGCCAATGACTTGCCCGGGATAAATATCCAAATCTATACCCCGCAAAACCTGATTGGTGCCATAGCTTTTCTTGAGCCCTTTTATACTGATAATAGGTTCATCCATATCACATACTTAATCTTTAGAAACACAAAAAATGTCAGAGAACCAATACTGTTTTCTACCTGTCTCTTATACACATCTGACGCTGCCGACGAAGAGGATAGTGTAG
>CAJXUM010000187.1 GCA_913060855.1 uncultured Lewinella sp.
ATCCAAAAGTTGAAAGTAAATTACCAGACAGTTCTTGCTGCTGGCTTTTATGCCTTTTTGTTATTTCCAATATTTTGGAGCCTTTTGCCTGTAAAAATTCCTCAAGACTATGTTGTGCTTAGAAAAACTGATGAAACAGGATACATTCTTGCAGACGAATACTGTAAGAAGGATTGTAATATCACCGAAAGTCTTACCAATCGAGATTATTATGTAGAAAGAAAATTTTATTCATGGCGTTATGCCGAGTTATTAGGTCGATATACTTCGGATGACTCTTGCTGTTACAGCCAGCCATTTGATAGTAAATATTTTTTTGGAATACTTCTCTTGTTCGAATTAACATTTGAATATTTTCCACTAATTCTAGTACTAACTTTATTAGTAACAATATTCGAATACTATAAAAGAAAAGATTTGGATGCATTTTCGAAAGATTTCATATCAAGAGATGATTTCGATATAAGAAAAATAAATGTATTTGGATTAGCCATAATCATAATAATTGTACTCTACAATATTGGATACATGAACACAATATGATAATAAAGCAGCTAACATTGGCTATACGTAATGCAGGGCAAAGTGCTGATATGAAAGTAATTAGATTAAACAAACTTTTCGAAAGGCGGACAGTAAAGTGCCTTGAAATTCCGCACTACGCATAGCCGAAACCGTTACTTTTTACTTGGGAGAAAGCTAAAGCCTTTGAATACAGGGAACGGGCTATCTGGATCAGATTTGACCTTCACTACTGGTTTGCCGTAGTAGTACTCAAAAAACAGCCTCACAAAATGATACTGGCCCGTCTCTAAGCCCTGTTCTAAAGCTTTGAGTGCTCTCGATTCCAATGGGCCTAGCTTCTCTATAATATCAAGTTCCTCCGATCTGCTTTTTCTACCTGCGTTGGGCCTTGCCCCTCCGCTTTTACCTTTAACTCCTGCCATTTGAAATAATTTTGATTAAACAAATAATATTCTTGGTGGCTCGATAGAGATTATTCCCCCCTGGCCCTTACATTGTTTTGTTCATTATTCAGCCTTTACAATAGGAATACATTCTTCCAGCTTCTGTAAAATTAGTTCTTCTTCATTCCTTCTTCCTAGCTTGGTTCGTTCAATAGCTTTCCTTTGTACTCTTATCATCCTTTGAATAGTTGGTTTATCAAATTGCTGGTTATCAAAAAAGTCAGCATCTTCTTTCTTAATAGGAAGGTTTGCTTTAGGTGTCCTTTTATTTGTTTTTATTATCGGTTCAGTTTCTTCTTCTGGCTCCCAGTGTTCAATACTTTCAATTTCCATTCCAAAGCGTTCTATTAAATGCCCTACTACTGGGTTCGCTTGAATACCTGTCCGTTTTTCTTCCTGCTCAATAGCTTCCTTTTCCATTTCATTCTTCGGGCAAAGGTTCCAGGTAGCTGGTAGTCCATCGTTATCAATTAACACCTTATGCCCATTAGGAAAGACTTCATACTTCCAGCCTTGGGGCAATCCATCAGCATGGGGTGAAGCTTCCGGTTCTGGTTCCTGGGCTTGTATGGGTTCTTCTTTGGGCTTGATGAAATAGTCTGCAATATCATAACCTTCATTCAAGTCATTCCCCTGGGCTTTCTGTTCCAAAAGTTCGCTTACCTGGTAGCTGCAAACCGTTCCTAGTATTTTAGCTTTTTCCTTCCATTCATCGAATGCCCCTAAGTCTGGATAAATAACTACCGTTCTACCTGCAAGGGCTTTGTATACGCTCTTATCTGTCCATCTTGCACCGTTCTTTCCACCAGTAGCCAGCCAAATGACATCAGGAAGGAAGCCAGACATTAAAACGGCTGTTTTTTCACTTTCCACCATGGCAACAGTTAAGCCAGTATTTTCTTTAAGCAAGTGTTCCCCAAATAAGCATTGTTGAAGGTTCGCTTCCCTGTTCTTCAGAATAGCTTTACCCATGAATGAGACATAGTGCTTCCCTTCCCCCTTTAGCCGTTTCCCTGTTCTGGGGTTGTATGCCATTACCTTAGCTTGGTGGATATTTCCCGTTTTATCTATTTGCCAAAAGATAACAGCCTTCCCCCCATCATTCTGGAATTTATTGGAAGTCCCTAGTTTGTATTTTAAAGCTAAACTTAGGGCCTTTTCTTCCCCGAATAGCGAAGTAAGAAACCTTACAAAATTATTCGCTTGGTAGCCTGTTAACGTCTTATTCAGTATTCCCCTGGGAAGGTATTGAACTAGTTCTTCCTTTGGTGGCTGGTAAACTGTTTTATAAACTTCTGAAGCTTTCCAGTCTTCGCCCTGCTGGTTCCCTGCTTCTGGGTTGTCCCTGAAGAACTGGCTAGGGGTATAGTGGTAGCCACATTTGCTTTCCCGATTGCATTTACCAACGTGTTCAGCCAAATACTGGTTTGTTTCAGTATTAATATACCTAGTGAATTGTTTGGCCTTATCGCACCCCGGGCAGGTATGCCTTGTTCGTTGGCCTTTATATTTTTCCAATTGAAATTTATATGTACTTACCATCTGTACTTTTTGTCTTTTTTGTCCTTTTTACATTCAAACAACTGGTTATCATTTATTTATACTCATTCAAAGTGGACAAAACCACTGTCCATTTTATGTCCATATACTGAGCTGTCCATTTGTCCTTTTGTTTGTCCTCTTAAAAACCAGTGTTTATAGGGGTTTCAACCTCAAAAGGACTATAAACCCGAAAAGGACACTAATATTTCTTTGAATACTTGCCATGTGTTACTTTTTCAAAAAGCCCGCTGTCTACTAAAAAGCGGCTGAAGGTCTTGGGGTGAATCCCATTTCTTTCGGCAATTTCCAGACCTTCAGCTTTTTTAAACTCTTCAGGAAGCGCTTCATAAAGCTTTAGCTTGTCCTTAGGTAGTTTGTCTACTGGGCTCTCCTGATGTATAGCATTGTAAATTTTAAAAGCTTGTGTTCTAAAAAAATCAGCCACTTTGATAGCCTGGGCTACTGTTTGGGTTCCTACCTGAAGGGGAAGCTCTGTTTCTTTGCTATATGCCCAGTGAAGCAAATGAAGGGCTATAGTGAACCTGATAGTATGGAAGTCAAACTTGCCATAAATTCCTCCCAGAAGTTCATTTTCTGAATTGTCGCAAAGTGGTTTATTATCATCGTTGAAGAACTGAAAAAGGTTATTCCTGGCTTCTGTGGTAAGGGTTAGTTTATTGGCGTTGTTCTCACTGTCAAATTTAAGTGCCAGTAGTTTATTGATGGCTTCTTCATACGCTCCCATCGAATCAAGGCTAATTTCATCTTCTGTCCATTGCGGTTTTTTCAATCCTTCAGGCCAAACAAAAAGAAACCTATCCATAAAGCCATTAATAGTCCTCGCTCCTTTCGCCATTTCTTCAATAACACCAGGTTGGATAGTTCCGATAATTCCCATAAAAGGATTCTTGATTCTTATCGGCTCACTAGTTTTCCTATCTATGGAAAGTGTTATTCCGGACCAATTGGAAAGCCAAAATTCCTGTTCTCCCCCTTGGTTGTAACGGTTGAAGTCTTTAACAAATCCTGCCAACTCATCTCTATAAATCGTTATACCCCTGGGACTGTCTTGTAATGCACTAGCCACAGCTTCGGGCGTAGCATCTTGTATAATTACCCTATCAAACGAAGGGTTATCTAGCTCTTCTCTTTCTTTCTTAGGTTTTGCCTGTTCTGTTTCATAAGCAGACTTTTGTTCTTTATATAATTGGTAATTGTAAGCGTCTTGTTTAGATAGTGGTTTAATGCCAGCTTTTAACCCGCCTGATTTATTGCTATTCGGAAGCCCAACTAATACCATGTAAAAAACGGCCTTCTGTACTTCTCCTTTTTTCACTTCCAGGGCAATGGTATTTCCTGCTGCTGCTGCTGCTGCAAATAACATGGAAGCCCCAAAGAAATCTTTAGGAATGCCTAGGGCTGTTTTAGCCCCCTTTATATATTCTTGGGCCTTTAGTGGTAGTACTTCAATTGGAAAGGAATTTCGTTTGTTCTGGGCCTTCTGTGTGGCCTTGGGGGGCTTTCCTGCTGTTAAATTAGCAATGTCCCCAGTTAGTTCTTTTATTGTTATCCTGCCCTTTGGCATATTTTTATAATTATCGTTATCTTGTACCATTAGTTATATCTTTTTAAGGGCTTGCCAGTGTTGTGGCGGCCCTTTTTTTGTTAGTTAGTTGCTACGCTGGTATGGTTCCCAATGTTCAGGAACGGCCCGAACATCTTCCCTCTTAAACCTAGTACTACCAGAAAAAGAATATTTCTTTAGGTGTCCATCCTTCACAATGTTATCCACTGTCTTTATGGAAACATGAAGGTATTCAGCTACCTGTTGCCTGGTAAGCAATTCGGGAAGTTGTTCTTCCTTGTTCAGCTTAGGTGCACCATGCTTGATGTCAAGCAATAAAGTTTCGATGTTACTTAGTCGTGAGTCTATTACCTCGAAAGGATTATTCATCTGCTTGAGTATTTTAATTAAACAATACTGCAAATGAACAGGAATCAAGTAGTTACAACCGGTTACAACCGGTAAGAAAGTTTCTATATATTATTGGCTTTGGCTATTTTCAATTCATCTTCAGCCCTTGAAATGGCATCTTTATTATCTGGGTATTTTTCATTTAGAATTGAAATGACTTTTTCAATATCTCTTACAGCATTCCTATGCTTTCCAACCCTATCAGTTGAAGAACGTAAAGTATTATAGGTATCGTAAAGTTTTCCGCCACTAGTAGGAGCCTTGAATTTCTCATCTGCAGCGATCTCAACCCTGTTTCCCACAGTAATCTGTATTCCTAGATATATGTGCAAAATGGCTATTTGCCGCATAGTATGCTCAGCTTCCTCTTCCTTCTGACGCGATGCCTGGGGGGAAGGCTTCGGTTCACTTGCTGGTTTATTAGTGAAAATAGTAGCTTTCAAATATTGGTAGAATGCAAACCTAGCACGATGTTCCGCAATGCGGGAATGATAAACGGAAGGAAATTTTTCTTCCAATTTACCATTCTTATACTTTGCGTGTTCGTAGTTATTATAGGCAGCTGTAAGACCTTTTTCAATAGCTTCTAGTGCTCTACTCCTACCAAATTCCGAATCATCCTCTAGAAAGTTTTCAAGTTCTTCAACCAACTGATTTTTTAACCTAGTAGCAGCTGATTTGGCAGCGTTCGGTAAAAGCTTTGGAGCTTCAGCAAATTTGGCATCTACTATTTCACTGATAAAATCTTCCATGTCTTACCCTTTTTGATTTTTCAAACCTTGTATTTTATCATTCAAAGCGATCTCGTAGGCATTAATCCAGGCTTGATTGTTATGGATTGCGTTCAATGTCCTATTCGGTATCTGTTCCCCCTTTTTTTCAACTGCTTTGGCTTTCTGCTTATATGCACCTAATCGCTTTTTGTAATCCTTTAGTCGCTGTTTTAACTGCCTCAATTCTAAATTGGGGGGCACTTCCTTAGTATGTCCCTTTATAGCACGCGAAATATTAGTGTGTGCACCGCCTTTTTCGTGTGTGGGCTGTTCGTGTGTGGGTTCTAAATTCGTGCTTTCTTCATTCGTGTGTGCATCGTCTTTTTTCCCATAGTCCCTGAAGAAATACTCTTTGTTTGGATCGGTGGAAGCGGCTATTTTTTTTCTTTTCTTCCTGGTCTTGGTGGGTGAATTTTGACGGGCATTTTCAGACTGATCTAAGTGTATAATATTACTCTCATATTCATTATAGCTAAACTCCTTTTCAGGTTCTCTAAGGTCTGGCAATTTGTCTTTGATCCATCGTGAAGCATTCAGGGCTAAACGCTCGGTGATGACCAACGGGGTAAGTAATATTTCAACCAGTGGACTATTCTTATAATCCGATCCGGTTAATACTGGCTTAGGCATGAAACCAGCCCTACCTTTCATTAAACCAATTGCACCGCTTATGAGTAATGCGATCAATATCGAATAGCCAGCAATGAAGGAAAATAGGAAGGAGAAGGTATTTCTAAACTTGGTATGTTCTTCGGTCGTGGCTTGATTGGTTGCCAGTGTACCGGACAAGTTGGTATCATTAATTTGGTTCAATCGTTCCCGTTCTGCCTTCTGATCACTCCTAATGATTGCCAAAGCTTCCGTTTTCGATTGTCTGAGCATTGCGGTCGCTGCATTCATCTTTTGCTTTTGTCTCGCTATGTTCCCGCTTTGCCTGTTCTTGTAGGTTTGTAGCTCAATTCCAGTCTTTTGCAATTCAGCGTTTTTAATATAGCCTTCGTACTGCTCTATTTTCGATAGATACGGGCCTTCAATCGCTTTTATATCGCTTTGGTATTGTCTGACTATCTGGTTGTAAGAACTATCAAAACGTGCCATTGCAATGGCTTTGGCCCCTTCATTGTCACTGGCTAGCTTATTGGTGTCTTCTGTCTTAGCCTCACCGGAAAATACATTCCCCGCTTTTAAGGCTGAAGTCTTGGAAAGTGATAAGGATAACCATGTAAGCAGTACAACCGCAATTGACCATTTCACTAAAAGAATAGACGTTCTTATCTTTTCTTTTTTCTCACTCCAAAAGATTGAATTTTGTAAGCTGTTTACGATCCATTCAATTGCAGCCGCACTCGTGCCATCAACAAATTTAGCCCACAGAATAACAAATAAGGCTAAACCTAGATAGGCCATTGTTTGGGTAAAAGTAGTTGCTTGGTGGGGGAAAAATTGAAAGAATAAACCTAGTGCAACACTGATCGAAGAAAGGTAAATAGTCAGTGTGAGTGCTCCTTTTGCTTTTTTGAATAGTGGTGAATCAAAAGCAAATAATTGTTCTTGCTTAGCGTCTTGTTCGCCCAAATGATTAAAAATCTGCATCTTTGGTAAAATTTTCTTTTTTGGAAATCCCCTTGGCGGTTGTCTTTTCCGAGAAGGCCGCTTTGGGGTTTTTAATTTCGCTCTTACACTGGGCGTAAGTCCCCATGTTACTTAACTGCTCTTAAAGGAGTTTTCCCCGTAAAAAATTCGTGTTCGCTCAATATTACCGCTGCTTCTTCAGTAGTTACTTTTATGTATTTCATGAAGCTAGCTACCGTTGTATGCCCTGTAAACTTCATAATGTCCCCAGCGGGTAAGCCTCTTTTATAGGCATTGGTGGCAAAGGAACGTCTGGCAGTGTGGGTTGTCATTAGCTCCCACTTTTGGCAGGTTCTTTTTTGATGCCCACCAGCTTTATACTCGTTCACTTCAATTTCTTGAGTGAAGCCAGCTATTTGGCCCAATTCCTTTAGGTAATCATTTAATTTTTGGTTGGATATTTTTCTTGGGGCTTCCCAGTTGTTCCTTTCCAAGATAGCCAGTAGCATAGGGTTTACTATTGGAAGAACTACTTTTTGCTTTGTCTTTTGGGTGGTTATCACTAGACATTCGACTTCCTTCCCTCCATGCTCAATAGGTTGAATATTTTCCTGCTTAATAATTGAATAGTCCGAAAAGCGAAGCCCAGTAAAACAGCCAATTAGAAACAAGTCCCTAACGTTGGCCAGCTTCCCGGTAAGTTCCAATTTAAATAAGGTTTCGATTTCTGCTTCGGTTAGGTAGATATTATCCTTCCCCCTTTTTTGCACGTCCAGTTTTGTCTTTAATAGATTGCAATTTTCATATACGCCCCTATCTTCTGCCATTCTTACAAACATCTTAAGCGTAGTAAAAATCTTGTGCACATAACTATCGGCAAAATTTTGAGCAAAAAGGAAAGATTTGAAGTCATTCACAAAAGCAGAATCTAGCATATCGAAGTTCAGCTTCTTCTTTCTTTTGTCCTGGTAGGCTTCCAGGTTCTTTAGGCAATTTTTATATACCTTAATACTTCCAGAAGGCTTATTCATCCCTTCCCGTTCTTCGATAACTTGCTGGATGAATGGTAAAAGACGTGGGGCTTCTTCATGAATATCTTCAATGCTATTAATTAGCGCTTGCTTAAATTCTTTGGCAGTGGGAAGGATGCCCTGGGCGTTGTATTCATCCCAAAGCCTTATTGCCTCACTTTCGAACAGATTTAAACGTTGGTTAAAGGCTTTGTGCCTGGGGAAGTCCCTGCTGGCTCGTACACGTTGAACGTCTTTAGCATCATTCCAATGCTTCTGGGGAACAGTTAAGCCAGTGGATAGTACTATCCTTCGCCCCTTGAAGTTGAACACTAAAATTATCAAGGCTGGATCGTCTGTTCTGTTCTTTAGGTTGAAATTAGGCTTTTTTGGCATTTGGAAACGTTTTACATTAACTTTTCCCAAATATACAAAGTTGTCAATAAAGTTGTCTCTTTTTTTACTTCTTATTTCTCTTACTTTCTTTCATTTTCACACAAATCCCTATAAACACTGGCTTTTACGTTCTTCATTGAGGTACTAAGGGGAATAAAAAAGCAAAGGTTCGAATCCGACTATCTCCACCAAGCAAGAGAAGCTGTCCAATTGGACAGCTTTTTTTATTTGTGCACATCTCACCGTCCGCCATTCCTTCAACTGCCCCATCATCGAAAAGTAAATTGCCAAAACACTGACACAGCTCCAGGCTACGCCCCGGCAGCTGAGTACGATTGATATTGAGGGGGTGCCTTATGAAGTGTTGTGGAGTTTTCAGTATCTTCATTAGATTTTTCAACAAACTATATCAATCATGGATAACATTAACTGGCTTTCAATGGTCTTGGCTACCCTTACTCCAATTTTCGTTGGATTCGTTTATTATCATAAAGCCGTATTCGGTCTGTCTCTTATACACATC